>JAUVKG010000413.1 GCA_030596365.1 Chlamydiota bacterium
AACGGGAAAATTTTAACAGAGTGGTCGAAAACTAAAAAAAATTTTAATCTTAAGGTCGAGATTCCCTGTAATACAACCGCGAAAATATATCTGCCAGCTGAAGATGCAGCTTTAGTTAAAGAAAGCAAAAAAGAAGCTTCAAAAATAAAAAATATTAAATTTTTAGAAATGGAAAACGGATATGCAGTTTATAATATTGGCTCAGGAAAATATTCTTTTACAAGTAAGACGCGCTCTTGACCGGCGTATGCCTGGTTCCCAGCGCGTCATGGAATAATGGAATAGGTTTGTTTTAGGACGCTGAGGACAGCGCCCTTCCATCCCGAACTGAATACCGGATACAGATCACAACCTACTGTACACAAAGAGCATTTCATAAATAATTTTCGCAAATTATATAAACTAATTTTTTGAGTCGCTCTTTCAGAGCGAATTTGTGTTGTTTATCTTTTCCTGGGGCTACGAGCCCCAGGCTATAATGAACTGTGCCTTCAGCACAAAATTGATTGGAACATCCAATCCAAAAAATATGCTTTGTGTACAGTGGGTTACTGATTACCGATTACCGATTACTGATTACCATTGCGCGTTTCGCGCAATTCGCGCTAACACGCGATTATCCTCCCATTGCGGCATTAAGAATTTTTTCCTGAGTCGCTTCTTCGCGTGAGAATTCCGCGGTGACTTCACCAAGATGCATTACAATTATTCTGTCCGACATGGCAAGCAGTTCAGGCATTTCTGATGTGATAAGCAAAATAGACATCCCTTCGCTTGTCCACTCATTCATCAACTCATAAATTTCATGTTTAGCGCCAACGTCAACTCCTTTGGTCGGCTCATCAAGCAATAAAACTTTAGGATTCGTTTCCCACCATTTTCCGAGTGCGACTTTCTGTTGATTACCTCCGGAAAGTGTTTGAGTTTCCTGCAAAACAGAATGCGATTTAATTCTTAATCTTTCCGAGCAGGTTTTTGCCGCGTTTAATTCTTCGCCTCTTTTAATAAATCCTTTTTTAGTAAATGATTTTAATGACGGAAGAGTGACGTTGTCAGCTATACTCATATTCAAAACCAGACCCGTAAGTTTACGGTCATTGGTTAATAAAGTTAGTCCGCGGCAGATAGATTGTGCCGGAGTACCAACTCTGTGTTCGACATCCTCAATCACAATTTTTGCCTGGATCTTTTTGCCGTAAGTGCCGAACAAACCATTAAAAAGCTCGGAATTTCCGGAACCCTGTAATCCCGCTACTCCAAGAATTTCTCCCTCGCGAACTTTAAAGGAAATCTCTTTTACCGCTTTGAATGGCCCACCTGCCGGATCATCAATCGAGAAATTATCAACTTGGAATTTTGTTTTTCCAAGGGACGGAATTCTTTCAGGAAATTGTTGAGTCATCTCGCGGCCGACCATCCAATTTACGAGTTTATCCTGGGACAGATTTTCTTTGGAATCGGTACCGACATATTCGCCATCTCTCAAAACAGTTATTCGGTCTCCGATGCTGTAAATTTCTTTCATTTTGTGTGTAATATAAATAATCCCGCATCCCTGTTTTTTCAGATTCTGAATTATCTCAAATAACTTTACAACATCAGGTTCATTAAGTGCACTTGTAGGTTCATCAAAAATAATTATTCGCGCGTCAATTGCCAGCGCTTTAGCAATTTCAATCATCTGCTTAACGCCCATCGGAAATTCTTCTACCGGTTTATTAACATCAATTTCCAATCCAAGCCGGGAAAGAAGTTTTCGCGCTTCCGTTTCCTGCTCCGAGCGATTCAGCCATCCTGTTTTACCGGAGATTTCACGACCAAGGAAAAGATTATCAACAACGGAAAGTTCGTTTATTAATGATAATTCCTGATGAATAACCGTGATACCTGCTCGTGCAGCATCGTGAACAGAATTAAATTTACACAATTGATTCTGAACGTATGTTTCACCTTTATAGTCATTATAAACCCCGCAGAGAATTTTTATAAGCGTACTTTTCCCCGCGCCGTTTTCACCTGCCAGGATATGGACTTCACCTTCTCGCAATTCGAAGTCCACATTTTTCAAAACCTGAACAGACGAAAAAGATTTAGATATATTTTGCATTGAAAGGATTGACACTTTTTCAGTCATCAAATTCCTCTTCATTGTCATCATCTTTATCTTTGTCTTCTTTCTCAATTTTAATAATTTTACCTTCTGGTGTTATTTCGATTTCGTATTCAACATCACCAACATAACCTTCCAGCTCATAATTTCCGTCTTCGAGTTCTGCTTCGGTAAATTTTATTCCTTTCACTGCTTTTTCAGCAATTTCCTTTATATTTTTAGGAACCTGTGAAAGCGGAATATCTTCATCTTCTTTTTCTTTTTTCACTTCAACTTTTTTAACAGATTTCTGTTTACAGCATTTTTTCGCCTTCGCTTTTTCACATTTTGATGATTTTGCTTTTTTGCAATCTTCGGGTTTGGCTTCTTCGCAGTTCCCGCAATCAGCAAAAGCATTTATCGATACTGTAAATGCCATTGCGATTAGAATCATCATACATAATTTTTTTGTTTTCATTTCAGACTCCTGAGTTAATTGTTAGTTAAGAGGCACCGAATATTTTACCAAAAAATTAATGAAATGACAATTGGGACTTAATTGATCTAATTGACCTAATAACCTAAACAATGACCAATACCCAATGTTCAAAAAAAGCAAAAATGA
>JAUVKG010000185.1 GCA_030596365.1 Chlamydiota bacterium
AAAGTCGGCTGGCCCACTAAATACAAAACCAGGGATTTTGGAAATCCGGAAAACGATGGCCATGGTTTACTTATGATTACAAGATGGCGTGCATGGCGGAAGCAGGGGAAAACAAAAAAATGGATAGATGAACGTTGGGAAGCAATCAACGAAGCCGCTGAATATATTCCATGGTGCCTGGATAACCCTGAACTGTCTTTTTCTACAAACGGACTTTTGCATAACGAGTCGGAAGGCGGTATGATGAAGCAAAGTATGTACTGCGATTTCGTTTGCTATCTTGGCTTGCTTGGTTACGCGGAAATGGCGGAAGTTTCCGGCAGGGCAGAGAAAGCGGATCGCTGGAGAAAACAGGCACAACGTTTATTTGACGCTATGATTGTTTATTATCCTGAAAATACTGAGCCGTGGGGTGATGTTTGGAACCCGAATAAAAGTGCAGGTTTTGCTTATACTCATTCAACACTTGCACCTGCTTGCATTGGTATGGATTACTGGGGATATGACGCCATGAACAAAATGTCAAAGGATTGGGCGGAGCGCACTCGCAGGACATACAAAATGCAGCTCAAGCGCAACAAACCTGAATTTGCCGCTACTGCCGGTATTGGTTACGGACAATGCTACATTACACAAACAGCCTTAATACTTGATGAGATGAATGACGCAGATAAATTAGTAGAATGGATGGCAAGAGTTTGTTTTGCACCGCGATTGAAGCATCCTTATCGTGTGCCGGAAGGTTCAATAATTTCCGGTGACGGCACAATCTGGCGGCGCTGGGGAGATCTTGGAAATCTTTATCAGCTTGTCGATGTAGTTCAAACAATTCTTTTAATAACCGGAATAGACGATATAAATCCATCGGAACTAATACTCATGCCGCGTCTGCCAGCTGATTTGCTGGAAATGGAGATCAAAGATTTACCTGTTCGAACTATGAGTAATGGTAAATCTGAAATAGTAAACATTTCGATGGAAATGGAAAAGAAGAAAAATGTGATAGAATTTAATTTTTTAAACGACAAACCTGTTGATAAAGTTAAATTAAGGATTGGACCGTTTTCGCTTCTGTCGAAATCTGTAGAAGTTAAGTTAAACAATAAAAAGATTCACGCAAAACTTGAAGAATCAGGAGATTCTAAATGGGTTTGGATTACAGCAGAACAAATAGAAAAAGGGTTCCGGTGCCATATTGCCGCCGCGAAAACCGGTATATTATGTAAATAGTGCCTGAATAAACATAAAATTTTGTTTTTGGTATAATTATTCATTATTTAAATAGGAGGAATTCAAATGTCTGAAAAAATTAATGTAGGAATAATCGGTTGCGGAAATATTAGTGAAGCATATCTAACTGCCGCTAAAACTTTTCCGATAATGCAAATCACGGCTTGCGCGGATATTAACATGGAAGCCGCAAAAATAAAAGCTGAGGCGCATAATATTAAAGCTGTGTCTGTTGAAGAACTATTGCAAACGGAAGATATAGAAATTATTCTTAATCTTACAACTCCACAGGCGCATGCCGAAATAAATTTAATGGCTTTGAATGCAGGTAAACATGTGCATTGCGAAAAACCTTTCGCAATTATTCGCGATGACGGTAAAAAAGTTCTTGAACTCGCTAAAGAAAAAGGGCTTCTCGTTGGTTGCGCTCCGGACACATTTTTCGGTGGCGGGATTCAAACATGCCGGAAAATAATTGATGATGGTGAAATTGGTAAACCGGTTGCGGGAACCGCTTTTATGATGAATCACGGTGTTGAAAGTTGGCATCCTAACGCGGGATTTTATTACTTAAAAGGCGGGGGACCGTTGTTAGACATGGGACCTTACTATATCACCGCGCTGGTTAATTTGCTGGGAGCGGTTAAACGTGTATGTGCCTTATCCGCAATTACATTTAAAGAACGAATTGCAACGTCTAAAGAACTGGCCGGAAAAATTCTTCCTGTTGAAACTCCAACGCATATTGCGGGAACACTTGAATTCCAAAATGGCGCTGTCATAACTATGGTTATGAGTTTTGATGTCTGGCATCACAGTAATCATAATATTGAAATTCACGGTGAGGAAGGCAGTATGCAAGTTCCCGACCCGAATAGTTTCTCAGGCCCGGTGCAAATAAATAAACGTGGAGTCGATGGCTGGCATGACGTTCCGCTTTCACATGGTTACACAGATAATATGCGCAGTATCGGTGTGGCGGATATGGCTTACGCTATAAAATATAATCGGAAAAATCGTTGCAGCGGTGAATTGGCATATCATGTTTTGGATGTTATGCTATCTTTGATTGATTCCGCGGAAGAAAAAAAGTTTATAGTTCTTGAAAGCACAGTTGAACAGCCGGCAGCATTGCCAACGGCTCTAAAAAACGGTGAACTGGATAAATCTCCCCTTTAGAAAGGGGAATATACGTCTCAAAGGAAATTTCAGGGGATTTTATCCTGTTTTTTCATTGTTAAAGAAATTAAAATATAAATACTTAGACAGAATCATTTAGTGACAGAATCATTAAAAAAAGAAATGGCCCGGACAACCCAGCATTCGCGCTTCATAGTACTCCGAGAGCTTATG
Organism: Chlamydiota bacterium; assembly: GCA_030596365.1. Taxonomy (GTDB): domain Bacteria; phylum Auribacterota; class UBA3054; order UBA3054; family B51-G9; genus B51-G9. The sequence goes on from JAUVKG010000185.1 coordinate 2,584, forward strand.
CGGATTATATTAGATTAATAAAAAAAAATGTATTTGTATTTAAATGATTCTGTCACTAAATGATTCTGTCTCAAAAAAAATCCTTTAACCGAATAAACCGAGACCCGTTACTTAATTTATAAAGTGGAGGGACGCTGTCCCCAGCGTCCTAAATCATAGGTCGCCGTGGACGGCGACCCTCCATCGTTAAACCAAATGGAAAAAATCATGAAAAAGAAAGCGTTAATTACTTGGGGCGGCTGGGATGGACACGAACCTGAACAATGCGCAAAGATTTTCGTAGAAGTTTTAAAAGCGGAAAATTATGACGTCGAATTAGTAAATACATTAGACGTGTATCTCGATGAAGAAAAAATGTCCGCGTTCGATCTCATCGTTCCTGCGTGGACAATGAGCAATATTACACCCGAACAGGAACAAGGATTGTTGAAAGCTGTAAGAGCGGGTGCAGGTATTGCCGGCTGGCATGGTGGAATGGCTGATTCATTCAGAAATAACACCGAGTATCAATGGATGGTCGGTGGACAATGGGTGGCTCATCCGGGAAATGTAATAGATTACACAGTTAATATTGTAAAAAAAGATGACCCTATTGTTGCCGGATTAAACGATTTTAAAATGCACTCCGAACAGTATTACATGCATACAGATCCGGGAAATGAAGTGCTGGCAACAACAACTTTCACCGGTAAACATGGAGATGCGGAATGGGTTGCCGGAACAGTAATGCCGGTTGTCTGGAAACGGAAGTATGGGAAAGGGAAAGTGTTTTACAGTTCTTTAGGGCATGTGGCAAGCGATTTTGACGGTTTGGAAGCGAAAGAAATCGTTCGCAGGGGAATGATTTGGGCAACGAGATAGGAGAAAGTTTAAGGTTGGAAGGTTTGAAGGTGGGAAGGTGGGAAGGTTGAAAGTCAAAAGCATAAAGTACAAAGTCCAAAGTACAAATTTGTCATTTTGATAATTATGTGCAAAATGACTATATATTTTGAGAAAAAATGGCGCAAAAAAATGAAAAACAAATCGGATTAGCGTCCGGATCGCTTTAAACACAGGGAAATTGGAATTGTGGCACGCTGTCTGCTATATGTTAAGTAGTTTTTTCATGGTTTCTCCTCCTAAGTGTGATCGGGTTTTCCCGGTCACACTTTTTTTATGTGCGCCCAAATCACTGCCCTGACGGACAGAAATCGTATATGAGGCATGCAGGTTGGATGAGAAGTGGAGGGTGAGAACCCTCTACCTATTCGATATAAAAGTAACGCAAGCTTCCAGCTTGTGGATTGTTGGAGTAATGGAGTATCAAATACTTGACAACGAAATACCCAAGGATGAAGTGAATACTAAATTCATCCCGAGGCGCTAGCGCGCTCGGGACGAATTTCCTGACACCTGACACCTGATAACTAATACACCTGCCTGCTTAGTCAGATCGCAGAACGGCGAGGAAAGCTTTTTGCGGAATGTTGACTTTTCCAATTTGTTTCATTCTCTTTTTACCGGCTTTCTGTTTTTCAAGCAGTTTTCGCTTTCTTGAAATATCACCGCCATAACATTTTGCGGTAACATCTTTTCTTAAGGCACGAACAGTTTCTCGCGCAATAACTTTTCCTCCTATCGCGGCTTGAATAGCAACAGCGTACTGCTGTCGAGGAATTGCTTCCTGCAGTTTTTCCGCGATTATTCTCCCGCGTTGGTATGCGCGTTCACGATGAGTAATTGAGGATAAAGCGTCAACCGGTTCGCCGTTTATAAGAATGTCGAGTTTAATCAGGTCGCTGGGTTTAAAGCCTGTATGCTCGTAATCGAGACTTCCATAACCTGCAGTAACGGATTTAATTTTATCGTAAAAATCAAGAATGATTTCATTCAATGGCATCTCAAAATGAAGAATTACACGGCTGGAATCAAGCGATTCAGTCGTTTTCATCGTTCCGCGACGCTCAAGAGCAAGGCGCATTATAACGCCGATTCTGTCAACCGGTGTAACGACAAACGCGTCAACAAAAGGTTCCTCAATTTGTTCAATCTCTGATGGGTCGGGTAAGTGAAGCGGATTATCAATTGAAAAAATTTCTCCGCTTTTTAGCCTAATCTGATAAACAACGCTGGGAGTTGTCGCGAGAAGATTAACATTATACTCGCGTTCAAGACGTTCCTGGATAATTTCCATGTGAAGAAGACCAAGAAATCCGCATCGAAAACCGAAACCGAGAGCGGCGGAATTTTCCTGCTCGTAGTGAAAAGAAGCGTCGTTTAATTTAAGACGCGCAAGTGCTTTTGCAAATTCTTCGTAATCACTTGCGTCGATAGGATAGAAACCGCTGAAAACCATAGGATGACACTCTTTAAAACCAGGTAAAGCTTCAGCGGCCGGATTGCGGTCAAGTGTGACTGTATCGCCCACGCGGACATCCGCGGCATTTTTAATTGTAGCTGTCAGATAACCGACTTCACCTGGCGAGAGAGAATCAACGGCTTTCATTTGTGGGGAAAAAATGCCGATTTCAATAACTTCAAAAGTTAATCCATTCGACATAAATCTTATTTTATCACCTCTTTTAATTGTACCCGAAAATACGCGGCCATAGACAATAACTCCTTTGTATATATCATATTGCGAATCAAAAATAAGCCATTTTAATTCCTCGCTTTCAGGTGGATTCGGTGGCGGTACAAGTTCTATCACTTTATCCAATAATTCGGTTATTCCGATACCGCTTTTGGCGCTTGTTTTCAATATGGTTTCAGGAGGAACACCGAGTAGTTCAACAACCTGTTTCATAACGCTGTCAACATTTGCAGCCGGGAGATCAACTTTATTAATTACAGGAATGATTTCGAGGTCATGGTCAAGTGCCAGATGGACATTTGCGACAGTTTGAGCCTGAACGCCCTGAGCGGCATCAACGAGAAGGATTGCGCCTTCGCATGCCGCAAGGCTTCTGGAAACTTCGTAGGAGAAATCCACGTGTCCCGGAGTATCTATTAAGTTCATAATATACGATTCCGAACTTTCGTCAGGAATGTATATTAATTTTACCGGATGAGATTTTATGGTGATTCCACGCTCGCGTTCAAGATCCATTCCATCAAGAGTTTGTTCAACCAAATCCCGTTTTTCGACTGTATGGGTTACTTCGAGGAATCTATCAGCGAGAGTAGATTTTCCGTGATCGATATGAGCAATAATACAAAAATTTCTTATGTGATCAAGTTTATGCATATAGGTAAATTATAAAAATCGTTTAATAAGGCCTTTAACGGTTTTTTTGATGGATTCCATGTTTTCTTCAGAGACATCTGCTTTCTCTTCCTTATTCAATAATTTGCCCTCTATGTATTCCATGACAATGTTTGTGAGCATTTCTTCAAATAAAACACGCTGCTCAGGAGAAAGATTAAGCTGTACGTCCGGTTGGTCAAGAGATCCTGTAAGAAGAACCGGTAACTCAAGAGTGTTATCTTTTAAGAACATAGAAAGT
>JAUVKG010000361.1 GCA_030596365.1 Chlamydiota bacterium
CCTAAAGTTTTTAAATTTATATCCATACGGAAGTTATTTAAAGTAACAAAAAACAAATAATACATTACAAATAAATCACAAATTCAAAAAAAAGACAAAAAAGAAAACAAATTAAAAATCACTATGGATTATTGGATTAAGTCCCCCTTTCTTAAAGGGGGATACAGGGGGATTTTAATTTGGATTATTGGATTAATGATTAACGAATCACCAATCCCACGATTAAAATCATGGGCTGATATTTATCGAATACTTCTGGACCATAATTGAAATTTTATTAAATTTCAATTACGGACTACGGATTTCTCGCGTCTTCGAGAAGTTTATTAAGATTACCATAGGAATTTTTTTCTATAATAAATATATAAGGTTCACCGGAAAGCATTGCATAACGGTTGCCATAAGTATCTTCCTTACCGACAAGAATTATCCATGGTTTGCCATTAGTAAAAGTAAATTTCTGATACGGCGGATTGAGTCCGAAACTTGCCATATTTATATCTTTATCTTTTAATGTGTTCGCAATGTATTTTTTCACAGAGATCGGGAGCGCATTGTCAAGATCGGCCAAAACATCGCTCTTAACTTCACAAACAGCGTTCGAAGTAATTGCGGTCCACTTATTGCTTGAAACGACTAGTTTAAATTCTATTCCTTTATCGACTATGGAAATTTCTCTTACTCGTTTTGCCGGTACATCAGCTAGAGACTCAACTAAAAATCCAAGCTCATTTTTGACATTTAGCTTTTCTATAACATTCGCGTCAAAAGCAACATATACTCCAGGACTTCTTTCAGCATAAACCAAACCGTTAACCGGTTTGCTTAAAACCATTTCCATCGGATTATCAAGTCCATCGAATTTGAGGATAAGTTGAATCCAAGTATTTGTTAACGCTTTTTTTGCGACAACCGAGTCCGCAAAATTAGTTATGTTTAATCCTTCCCAATCATAAATATAATCATCAAGCTTCATTTCATCGAGCAATGGAGTAGTTACACCCGGCATAGTCCATTTTTTATTTTCGTTCCTGTCAAATTCGAAAGTTTTCCCATCGGATTTTACAGTAAGATGAACAGTATCATGAAACATACTTTTTAAGATAAGAAGTCTTGACCTGTAACTGTCGGCTTTTTGCATAAAAGAATTTAGCAAATCGTTCTTTACAGTAAAATACTGCTGATATGCAGCTCGTCTGGCTAATGAATTCTTTTGGTCGGCATCGGCGTCATTACCAACAAGCAATGATTGCGAAACAGCACCTTGAATAACTGTGATCATCAATTTACGTTTACCGAAATTAGTAGTCGAATCAACAAAAGTATCAATCCTCATTTTCTCAATAAGATCAAGCAGGTCATTCACTTTATCAGAATTGGCAGCATCATTAACAGGTCTGATAAGTTGCCAGTCAAGATCATCTTTCCTGCGAATTTCGACAGTAAAATCCGGATGTTCCATAATAATGGAATTAATTAAATATTTTCTGGCATCAAAAATATTATCGCGTCTAATATCGTCCGGGCCATTATCTGTTTTTAAAAGAAGAGAATCTTTAAAATGAACCGGAACAAGAAAAGCAGATTTTCTTCCGTTTATTTCAACATAATTATCCCAACCAAGCGGATCGGCAAAACCAATTTTAAATACCATCGATGTTGCCGGGGTTTCAAAAGTAGCCACTACATTAGGATTATCAAGCCCAGCTCCTTTTCTATCAAGATTTTTGTAATCATCGCCGACAATAATTCTGCTCTGATCGATTTTTTTTACGAGGTCAAGAATTCTTCTTGTTTTAGATGCGTCAGCCGGAAAGTTGACGGGTTTTTTAACACTCCACCCCGATGGTGTTCTTTCGATATCAAACTCGCTGACATTTACCACCTTACCTGTTTCATTCTCACGGTCTGTAATTTTAAGATTCATGTGGGTAATTTTTTCAGGTTTAAACGTCCTGAAAACTCTTCTTTCAATACGTTTAAGTTCCTCTGTAGAAAGTTTGTTACTGTCTACATATTTAATGTAAAGAGCAGCTGCAATTACTAAAAGAAGTAAAAATAATGTAGTCTTAAATTTCATGTTTTTGTTCAATATTTAATTATTAATAATCCGTAGTGCCAATAATCCCGGGTTCCTGACACCTGACACCTGACACCTGGCTTTTACTGTTTGCGTCTGAGATACACAATAAATCCGGCAACAACTGATGCAAGAGGAACGGCTACGATAACAACAATAGTAATCATTTTCAACTGAAAAGCGTTAAAGTTCAGGCGTTTCATTTCCGTAATAGTTTTCGGTCCGATAGAAATAAGCAATTCACGTTTTACGAGCCAATTTATAGTATTCATGAAAATATCTTTATTTGCACCTGTAGGAAAGTTTCTGTTTGAAGCAAAATCAGAATCACCGAATACAGCCATTCGCATCCCTGTTTTATTATTTTCAACGAGTACAGTAACGCTTATAGGTCCCTCGTTGTCAGCATTTAAATCAAATTTAAACTTTTCACTGTCAGTGTCAGTTTCACCCCACCCTCTGCCACTCGTCATGGCAAGCGCGCGTGCAACATTAACTTTATTATCGTCATCTAAAACGGAAACGGATCTTGCGATAGGAAAGATTGTAAAAGTTTTAAGAGTCCGTGTTATCGGATGATCTTTGTAAAGACCAATAAAAAGTTGCATTGGACTTAATGAAGGAATTTGCCTTTCCGGATCTACGACAATATCATTGCCGATTTTAACGTTGTATTCTTTCATTAGAGGTTCAAGTCCGGATTCCATTTCAGGATCAAGCATAATCATTGCTCGTCCACCGTTATTTAGATAATGACGAACAAGATTAACTTCATGCGGAAGAAATTTACGCGTCGGCCCCGCGACAACAAGAACATCGCAATTTGTAATTTCCGAAAGGCTGATTAGTTCAATAGGTTCAGCGGTAATATTATCTCTGAGGAGATAACGTTTAGCTTCCGACATCCCGTCATTTTTATATCCGAAGATATTTTTTTCGCCATGTTTAACGGTAAATTTCGCGTGAATTTTCTTAGGATTAATAAGTTCAAGAATAGCCGAAGTAAAAGCCTGTTCAGCTTTAAACTGTTTCATATCTTTAATTTGTCCGCCTGTATAATCATTATGTCTGAATTTAAAATCAGCCATATCCATTTCAGTGAGCACCTTTTTATTGTCACCTATTTTTACAACAACTGTATCTGGTTCTTCAACATTTAAATCCCGAGCGAGAATCCGCACTTTATTGATGTCGCGCACAGGATCAACCATAGTAAGTTTGACACGTGGCGAGACAGTATTATAAGCTTTCAGCAATCGTTGAATTTTTGAATAAAGTTCAGAATCCTGCGGATTGCTAAATACGTAAAATTCAACATCCTCGTTTAAAGACTTTATAATATTTTTAGTTTTATCAGATAATTTATACAAATTACTCGTCTGTACAAAATCATAATTTTTCGGATATTTTTTCGCAATCCAGTTCGCCATAAC
>JAUVKG010000346.1 GCA_030596365.1 Chlamydiota bacterium
GTAAGGAGGGGAGTTGGGAGTAGCCCCGCATGAACGCTAAAGCGCGTTACTTCGTTAGCGCCGGGCGCTTCGCGGACCACGGATCACGGATCACGGATCACGGACTACGGATCACGGATCACGGATCACGGATCACGGATCACGGATCACGGACCACGGATCACAGACCACGGATCACAGACCACGGATCACAGACCACGGATCACAGACCACGGATCACGGATCACGGATCACGGATCACGGATCACGGATCACGGACTACGGATTTTCATGTTATTGAAATTCCGTTATAAAAAAGATATAATAACTTATAGAACTTCATAATTATTATTTTACGGCGTAAAAAGTACGACCGTTTTTACTTTGGAGAACAAATGCCGGGTCAAAGAATTCTAGTTCTTGGTTCAGGTCCTACGATGACCGGACAATCACGCGAATATAACAGTGTTATAATGTCTGCGTGTAAAGTATTGCATAAGGCGGAGCATTCTATTATCTTGCTTGACAGCCATTCTGCATCGCCTGTTATTGGAAGCGATTTGTGTAGTCGCAGTTATATAGAACCATTAACCCGCGAAGTTTTGGAAAAAGTTTTGGAAAAAGAACGACCGCACAGTGTTTTAACAACAGTGAGCGGTAAAAATTCATTTAATCTATCCATTTTTCTACATCAGTTTTCAAACCAATCAAATTCAAAATTCGCTTTTCTTGGAACAACAGGTGATATTCTGGCTTCGACTCAAAAGCCTGAAATTTTCAAACAAATTGTTGCATCCACAGGCGCAAAATCTCCCGACTCAATAACTGTTAATTCTATTGATAAAGGAATCAATGCAGGGCGGGAAATAGGATTCCCGATTATTGTCAGAGCTATTCCTGAACCCTCAGGAGTTGGTGTGGCAATTGCCTATAATGTTGAAGAACTTGAACGGGCAATTAGTATAGCATTAGCTGTGAGTCCTATTAAACAGGTTGTTATAGAAAAATCTTTTGCCGGATCGAAAAGCACTGATTGGGTTGTTATGCGTGACCGGAAGGATAATATTTTTGTTGTTGGAGGAGTGGAGTATGTTGAGCCGTTTGGGGTTCACACTAATGACAGCATTGCGGTTTCGCCTGTTCAAAGTCTTTCTGAAGAATCAATAGCTATTGCAAAAGAAACTGCTGAAGAAATTGCGCGAAGGTTTAAAATTACAGGCTGCGCTACAATTCAATTTGCTCATAGCAAAAATGATGATACGGATATAACAGTAATAAGTGTGGCACCGAGAATAACCCGCGCGGCAATATTATGCGGCAGAATGGCAGGTATTTCGGTTACGGAATTACATACAAAGCTTTGTATGGATGAAAATATTCGGGAACTGGCATCTTCAATTTTGTCAGAGGATGAAATCAATCTTTTTGAAGAAAAAGAAAAAAAAGATTTCTGCTGGTGCCGTGTACCAATTTTTCCCGGAAGAAGACTTATGGATAAAAATGAACTCCTTACCACTTACACAAAATCGGTTGACAGTGTGACAGGAGTAGGTATTAATTTTATTTCAGCATTGCAAAAGGCAATAAGAGCTTCTTGCCTGCCGGAATTGGGAGCATGCTGCATTAACGCCGAAAGCACCATGACATGGGGTATTGAAGAAATAATGTCAATGGTATCCAAACCGCATTCAAACAGGTTGTGGCATATATTAAAAGCTTTAAAGATAGGTGTTGAGCCGGAAGAATTAATTAATGTCAGTGGAATTGACAAATGGTTTATTAATGAATTAGTAGGGCTTAAAAAAATTGAAGATAAAATTTCCGGAATTCAGAGCAAAGAATTAATTTCCGGAACAGGAAAAGTAAAAAAAATATTAAAAGAAGCAAAAAATACCGGGTACAGCGATTTCCAACTTTCAATATTGCTTGGAGTTGAAGAGAAAAAAATTCACGACAGCCGGTTAGAAAAAAAAATATTCCCAATTGCTGAACAATTATCAGGTGATAATGTTCAACCGACACCCTGGATAATAACTTATAAATCAAGAAAACAAAATTTTTATGATGAAAGCCCTATACTTTTAATCGGCTCGTGTAAACAAAAATCAGCTGTAAGAGCAGAGACTGAATATATTCTTCTTGAAGCTGCGCGTGAATTGTCAAAATCCGGCGAAAAATGTGTTTTAATTTCTCCTGAAACGTTGCATTTAACAGATGACGAGAGCGCCAATGTTAAAAGATATATTGAGCCTGTTAACGCGGAAGTTATTAATGATATAATTGAAATTGAGAAACCCAAAGCGCTTTTAGCTCAATTCGGCAATCTTCAAACTTACGCGTTGATAGAAAAAATTGATAAAATACCTGTTTTAGGAACTTCTTTTAAAAGTATTCAAAGACTGCGGAAACGGGAAAGATTTTATCCAATGATTCAAAAACTTGATATAAGACTCCCGTCTCATGGAATGGCCGATAATGCTCATGATGCTTTTATGCTTGCTGAAGATATAGGTTACCCGGTTATCGTTCATCCGGCTGTTCCAACACGAATTTCGGCGGTGGATATTTGGCACAGCAAGCAAGACGCAAAAGATTTTCTTGACAGCGCTCAAAGTGTTAAAGAACTTTATCCTATTTCAATTGAAAAATTTCTGGAAGGCGGAAGAGAATTTCATATCGAAGGTGTTTGCGATAAATCCGATTTGTACATTGGAGGGATAATTGAGCATATAGAAAGAGCCGGCGTTAACACATGCGACAGTGCGGCTGTATGGGCGCCTGCGTCATCTGCATATTCTTTTCTTGAGGAAGGCAGGGATATTATTAAGCGACTTGCAATTGAACTTAAGATTCAGGGATTGATAGGTGTTAAGTTTGCCCTTTCTGATGATAAGTTATACCTGCTTGATGTTTTCCCCGGAGCAACGAAAAATACAGCGTTTATAAATAAAATTTCAGGCGAAAAACTTGTTCCGGCAGCTATTCAGGCGGCTCTCGGAAAACCATTGAGCGAAATTAATGAAAATGAACCCGTTGGGGATTTCGTCGCTGTACGTACTCCCGTTTTTCCATTCGTGAATTTTCCGGATAGCGATGCGTCGTTAGGTCCGGAAAGTTGCTCGGTGGGTGAAGCTATCGGCTTAAGTTACTCTTTTGGAACAGCTTACGCAAAAGCTTTGGTGGCCGCAGGTAATTCTATTCCAACCAATGGCACTGTTTTACTAAGCGTTACAGATAAAGATAAACAGGAAGTTTTACCTATTGCTAAAAAACTGATTGCTCTCGGTTTTGATATCGCGGCAACATCAGGAACTTTTGCGATATTACAAAAACATGGAATTCCCGCAAAACTGATTATGAAGTTCCAGGAGGGTCGGCCGAATGTGATTGACAATATTATTGACGGAGACATAAGTTTAATAATTAACACACCTGGCTCAAAAGCAAACAGATTTGCAGAAGCACAGATGCGTCATGAAGCTGTTGCTCGGGGGATTCTTGTAATTACAACTATTTCCGCCGCTCAGGCTGCTGTAGAAGGTATTGCAGCTTTTATGCGGCATGGTTTTGAAATTAAGCTTTATGATAAATACCTTGACGGACTTCGTTTTCAACATTCGTTTAATTTTAATGATCAGCCGACACTTGA
>JAUVKG010000384.1 GCA_030596365.1 Chlamydiota bacterium
AATATTGCGGGGGATCGAGCGATGTTTCATCACATTTATCAGATAATAACCGGTGTTGTCAGGCTCTTCAACCGGAAATACAGAACCTTTACCGTAAAGATATCTGTAAGTAACTTCAACATTTTGCTTGTCAAGTTTGAGTAGCATATCTTTCGATGTCATTGCATAACCATGCGGTCGCGAAACAGTAGAAAACCAAACGACTTTTTTATTATACCTGTTCTCAAGTTTTTTTGCCCATTTTTTCTTGAAAGTTTTTTGCGAAGTTTCAAATAGATCCGAGTGACTTACTTTGTTTTCTCTTGTGGAAACATTTTCGTGATGTATAATAGTAACTTCTCCGCAACAAACAGTTTTATAACCTGCTTCCCGTGCTGTCAGACAATAATCTGTATCTTCAAAATAAGAAAAGTAATCTTCTGAAAGTACACCTATTTTGTTAATCAGCTCTCTTTTAATATAAACACACGCAAAAGCAACGCATTCAACTTCGTGAGTGTAAGGATATTGGTTAATATCCATTTCTTCGCTGCCGATTTGCTGTCCCCAGAAAGTTTTTACAGGCATATATGCGCCGGCATGCTGAAGCATACCGCTTGGGCGTTGCAGTCGGCAGCCTATGACTCCGATATCCGGTTTGGAATAAGCTGTATCATGAAGATTTTGCAGCCATTTTTTTTGTGAAGTTAAAATCTCGGTATCGTTGTTCAACAAAATAATATCGGAATCGGGATCGGCTTCTTTAATCGCCTGATTATTTCCTCTTACAAATCCGACATTTACAGGATTTATAATTAAAGAAATATTATCAAGTGATTTAAGATAGTCAACCGTGCCGTCTGTGCTGCCGTTATCTACAATTATTATTTTATAATCCCTATATTCAGTATGTTTATTGAGAGTATCCAGGCATTTTTTGGTATATTCAATGCCGTTCCATGTCAGGATTATTATTGAAACAGGTTTATTGGGCATAATTAATTTTTATTTGGTTGCTAAAACTGAATAATCTAAATATCCGTAAAGCGTGTTATTGAGTTTTTCAATGTTTTTATTTTCCAATAAATTATTTTCTGATTTGGATTTCAGTTTATATTTATCAGGCGCAGGATGGATTTCTTCAACCTCAACATTGCGAAATGAAAGTTTTTCCAGAAGAAAAGAAATCGTTTTTGGATGTATTGGCTGCTTATGCGTGAAGTCCCTATAAAACATACTCAATGCGAAAAATGATGTCGGATTGGGCGTTTCAAGTACAAGCTTTCCGCCTGGCGCTAATTTGGCCGAACACAACCGCAGAAATTCCAATAATTGATTAGGCAGCATATGTTCTATCATATGACAGGCAAATATCCCTTTAAGAGAGTTGTTTTCTAACGATCCCAGATATGAAACAGCATCGGATAGTATAGCATCATGTTTTTTTGCTTTACAGTGACTTACCATATCCTCATTTATATCTATGCCTTTGGCGGGGAGCTTTGCTTCGCGGCAACTGTCGAGAAACTCTCCGCGCCCGCAGCCAATGTCTATAATGAAAGGGTTGGAAATATTTTTATTGACCCTGGTTTTTGAAAAGAAAGAAACATAAGGTTCAACAAGTTTTTTAACTACACCTTCTATCGCACGGTCTGTATTGAGATACGGGAAATATAGATGGTCGTTATGAATGTTACTATCGGTTGAATATGATGATGAAGGTTTATTTTTCCCGGAAGCTTTAATTGTTGTTTTCGCATCAATCATAGATTGTTCAAGTCTTTTTCTCAGCACTGTATTTTCGTTGAGAAGTATTTCAAAATTTTCTTTTAAGTTTTCAAGAGGCAAAAGACGTTTGTTGAGCTTGCGATTTATAATTTCAAGTTCTTCAAATCTTTTTCTTTGAACATTAAAATTTTCATCCCATTTCTCAAGTTCTTCAATCCTTTTTCTTTGAATATTAAAATTATCTTCCCAAGTTTCGAGCTCTTCAATTCTTTTTCTTTGAATATTATAATTTTCTTCCCATGTTTCAAGCTTTTCAATTCTTTTTCTTTGAATATTATAATTCTTTTCCCAGTTCTCAAGCTCTTCGATTCGTTGCCGAGATAAATATATTTCTTTTTCAAAATCTTCAACATTTTCTATTCGCTGACGTAAAAAAGATATATCAATGTCGAAATTCTCAACATATTCAAGTCTCGATCGATGAATATCAAGCCTTTTATTGGTATTTCTAGTGATCTTTTCATTGCGCTCAATTCGATTATGCATTCCTACTTCCGCTTTTCGGAAATATTCAAATTTTTCAATGATTTCATGAAATAAATCAAAAAATCTGTTGGAAATTTTTAAAATAGCAGCGTTGAATTCAACTTGCCTGGTGGCATATAAGCGGAAAACACGCATAAGCAGTTTTTTTGCTTTGTAAAATCTGGTGTTGCCCGGCACCGTACGGGGGTCATATAATTTTGATGCATAATCAAGCGAAAAATACAATTCCGGACGTAAGTCAATATTATTATAATCGCTTGACTGATATCCATAAGATTCAACATCTTCAAAAGGCTCATCATCTTCAAAAGCAATGCTTGGCATTCCTTTTTTGTTGCGCATACGATGTTGAATACCTCTTAAAAGATAATCTACAGTTATGTCTTCTTTTCGTGTATCTATATGTATCATTTGAAAAGTATTGTTATTCAGTGCTTAAACGAAATGAAGGGGGTTTTCATTCCGGCACTATAGTTATTAATTTTTTAAAGATTATACATAAAAATGAGAAAATTAACAATACTTATTGATTTACATCAGATCTCAATCTTTGCTTTACTTTCACCGAATAATTCTTCAGTTTTACGAAGTAAATTTTCTGATGGTAAGATGAGCATTGAATCGGGAAGCTTAATTACAGAACTTTTTTTATTTTTGGCAATTATTTTCAGCTCTACAGGAAGTTCACCCGGATATTTTTTTACAAGCTCCCGGAATTTTTTCATTTCAGATTCTGAATCATCGGATCTATCAATAACTATATAAAGTTTTTTAGCTTGCTGGCCCGTTGCATTGGCAGGAAATAAATTTGAAGCAGATAAAGTTGTTTTACCAAAAGATGTCCTGATTAATCCTGTGGCAAACCAAATTTCACCGGGCTTCAATAAATTTCTGTATTTATCAACAAGATCCGACCAGAGAAGAAT
>JAUVKG010000163.1 GCA_030596365.1 Chlamydiota bacterium
TTTATAACTCCCCTGTCTTTCAAATTTTCCGGCACTTTTGCTCGCGGTGCGACAGGTAAACGTACATCCGGCGTATATTCTATTTCCGAGAGAGTTGCGCTGCACATAAAAAATATAAGCAGTAAAAACACCATATCGATAAGCGGAGCCATATCGATTTCAGCATGTTTTCTGATTTTTTTTACGCGTTTCATTTCAATTATTAGACACTAATTTCACGAATTATCACGAATTTTAATTGGTGGTTTTATAAAATTTTACTGTTGGTTTAGATCTTGTTGGTTTTGAGTGCCATGTAAGGCAGGATCTTGCGGCGGCGGCGCGGGTTGAGGTTGCGCTACTGCCGGTGGTTGTTGCATAATAATAGGCTGCACTCCGGCAGCGCGAGCTTCATACATTTGCCGTGCTACTCCTTCGCCGGTATAAAGGTCTATCAACTCTGTGAGTGAATCGGTAACATTTGTAAGCAGCGAATCTAATTTGCCGCGGAAAATAAAAAATGCCAGCATGGCGGGAATTCCAACAAGCAATCCTGTTGCAGTAGTAATTAATGCTTCACCAATATTTCCGGCAAGTTGTTCGGGTTTTCCCATACCGCCCATTCCGATTTTTTGGAAAGCTTTTATCATTCCGCTCACCGTGCCGAGGAGACCGATCATTGGAGAAATTGCCGCGATAACGGAAATCATATTCATCCAGAAATTCATTCTTGTTTCCTGACCATCAATAGCCTCGTTCATCGCTGCTTCGGCAAAAGGAACACCTTTATCCGGTGTGTCATTTTTAAGTCGTAAAACTCCAGCTGCAAAAGCATTAGTCAAAAAATTAGGATTTTGATCGCAGTACGCGTAAGCTGATTTTTTATCGTGATTGTACATCAATTGTTTTAACACGTTAAGTTGTTCATCGGGAACAAATTTCTTTTTAGTCAGTTCCATAATATGATAAACAATCAATCCTATCACGGCAAAAGAACATAAAACGAGAGGATACATCAACGGGCCACCTGTTTTGAACAGATCAATCATCGAAGTATCTTTCCCCGTTACTTCTGTTTTGGTAGTTTCCACCGGTTTTGAATCTGCAGCAGAACTAATTGCTGCAGCGAGGAAGAGGCTGATTAAAAGACCGGCGAAGATAGTGAAAGAGTAAGAGCGTAATTTTTGCATTATATTTCTCCTTTTTAATATTTTAAACCACATAAGGTACATAAGTAAACATAAGTTATAAATCTTTTGAATAATAAATAATATTTCTTTTGTGCTCTTATGTTCCTTATGTGGTTAGTTTTATTATTTTTTAGTCTTTTGTTAATTCGTGTAAAGGTTTTCCGCCTTCAACTTGCTTTAAATAAGCCTTTGCTTTTCGTGAGTAAATTGTCCCGGAAAATTTATTTGTTATTCTTCTGCAGGTATTTACAAATTCTTTTTGCCTATTCAGTTTCGCGTAAGAAAACAGAGCGGCATCAAGACTTTTTACTTCCCAGTCATCACGCATGCTGTAAAAGACTTCATTTTTAAGCAAAGTAAACAAGCTTTTTTTATAATCACCCAATTGAGCATATATTTTTCCAAGATAAAAATTAATTTCCGCATGCTGATCACTTGTTTCCGCCAGTTCATAAGCTTGCGTAAAAAGCGGCAGGGCGTTGCTTACGGAACCGAGTTCATATAAGCAAACAGCGCGTCGCAAGAGAGTTTTATTTTTAAATCCTGGGTGTAGTTTATTTTTTGCGAGTCTGTTGTATATTTTCAGCGCTGAAGAGTAATTTTCGCTGTTTTCAAGCAGTTTGGCATAAATCCACGCCGTTTCCGCGCTCCATGTTTTACCATGAAGTTTCGCGAAAGGTTTGTAAAGATTATATGCTTTTTTAGCTTTTGCTTTTGTTTTTCTAATCGATCCGGTCGTCAGTTTAAGATTATTGGTAAGGATAGCCGGTTTAACCAGATCGATTTTTTTTATTTTGTCAAATTTATAAAATTCATTAGCTATCGCTCCGCCGAATATTTTCCTTTGTATTTTTATTTCATTTTTATCAATATTAAGCACATTGCAAACGATTTCTTTACCGTTATTCAGATGAATTTTTGCGGTAAGGAGATTATTTGACTGACTTTCCGCGCGGCAGATGCCGAATACGAGCATTGTCAGGAAATAAATTAATATTTTTTTTGACACGAATTTCACGAATTTTCACGAAGTAATTTAAATATTTAACCACATAAGAAAATATAAGTTTATAAATTTTTAAAAATCAGCCATGATTTAAAAAACGGATTAATAAATTTATATTCTTTTTCATATCTGTAAACTATTTTTAATTGTTCAAGTCTGTTTAAAGCTTTTTTTACAGATGCCGGTAGTGAAATACCGGAAGCGATTAAAAATTCTTCCGATTGCGGAGACTTCCCACCTTTTTTTGCAAGTCCAACTAAACATTTAAGCTGTAACTCGGTTATTTGAACCAAAATATGTTCGTAACCTTTGGATTCCCGGGCAAAAATTAATTTTAAAGCTGCGGGAATATTCTTTTCCGAGAATCTTTCTTTATATGAAGTTGTATCCCACATAGCCGCGCATAATTGCTGGACATCACCGGGTATATTATCCGCTATGCTAAATATTTTATCAATTGCCGTATCAGTAATGGTTCGTTTTCCAAGTGCAAACTTATTCTTCAAGAAATTAACAAAGCATTGTGTATCAAGTTCGCTAACGTATATTGGAATTGCAGACTTAAAAAAAGAGCTTTCCGGATTATTAAAAATATCGTACATTTTATTTCGGATACTTCCGGAAAAAATGTAAGGGAGCGAATTATGAAATTGTATTTTACCCCTTAATATTGCCAAAACTTCTTTAAATTCCCGTAAATTAAGAATATCCTGGAATTCATCAAAAACTACCACTATCGGCTTTTTCTTGTGAATGGACAATAGCATATCTAATAGCCCGTTCAAAGAATCCGGCGTGAATTTTATCGCAGGATCTATTGATATTGTTGGCGAACCCGTTAACGTGTCAAATCCTATAGACGGCTTGAGTTGCGAAAGAGATTTAAGTATCTTTTCAAAAAAGCCGCTTTGTTGTTCAAATGAAATAAGCGCTTTGGCTAACCGTTGACACAAACCTGCAGTAGTTTTAATTTCAAGCAAATCAACATAGCAGGCTCGTTTACTTCGACAGTGATGAATCGTTTCTATTATTAAAGATGTTTTGCCAATTCGCCTTTCTCCCTGAACATAAATATTTTGCCCGGATTTGATGAAATCTTTAATTGATTTTGTTAAAGCGGGGCGTGGACAAAAATCATTTCCATTAACCACTTGTCCATATTTAAAAGGATTCATAATTTTTTTGGTAAATCGTTAGTATAATAAAAAATCAAACCATTTGCTATCATACTATACAGTATGATACTATGTTATATAATAGCGTTTTTGCTATAATAAATCAAACTGTCATTATTTATTATTAACAAGGCTCTAATTTTTTAATTTTATCCGTGTAAATTAGTGTCCGGGCATACGCCGGATTCCCAATAATTCGTGTTTCTATTTTTATTTTGTAAATTTTTCCATTCTTTTTTCCGCTTTTTCCATTTCCGGCATACCGGCAAGCCGCTTATCGGCAAGGAATTCATTATAAGTGTTTGTTGCAGCGGTGATATCACCGATTTTTTCGAAACATATTCCGCTTTCATAATATGCTTTAGCCGTTAAATTTGTATAAGCGGAATACATAACATAAATTCTCTGAAAATAAGGAATTGCTTTTTTGTAATCACCGATTTTTTCATAAGATGTAGCGATGCCGTAAAGAGCTTCAGGCCATAATTTACCTCTTGCGGCACGATTAGCGAGAATTTCTTCAAATTGTTTAATTGCTTGTTTAGGCATATTATCCGCGAGAGCAAGGTTAGCTTTTTCGAGTGAAATTTCCAGAATAATTTTCATATCGTTAGATTTTTCTTCAGCCGAGTTAAGCAATTTTCGCGCTGTTTTTATTTTCCCATTTTTCAAAGCTGATTGAGCAAGACGAAGCTCTGCTTCTGCGGCGATAGGGTTTTCATTATATTTGCTGACAATTAGTTTGAGATAAGGTATTGCTTTATCAATTTTACCGTTATCAATATTTTCCCGGGCAAGAAAAATCAACCCGTCAGCGCCGAGAATATTTGTTGAATAATTTTCTGAAAAGTTATTAAATAAAAATTCCGATTCCTTATCTCTTTTTTCCCATTTTAATATTTTGTAAAGAACAATGTCAAGACGGGATGCAAGTGTTAACTTTCCACCCGATCGAGCGCCACCGGCTTCTTCTTTCAATCTGATTTCAAGTTGATTTAAACCGTTACTTCCGGCATACATTTTATTTAAATCACGTGTAATTTCAGCAAAGCCGCTCCAATCCTGTTTGTTACCAAATTGCGTAAGCGCATTCCAATATGCCTCTCTTGCCGACTTAAGATTTCCTTCTTGTCTGTATGCCCAGCCGAGTTGATAAAGACCTTCGACAACATTTGGTGAATCGGGAATATTTTGAACATATTTTTTATAAACATTCACCATATTTGTGTAATTTTCCAACATTTTACAGCATTTCCCTATTTGAGAAACGGCGTAGTGGTAATAAGGACCGCTTGAAGGTCCGGATTCCGAATAAGCATTTATGGCGCGAGGGAGTTCCCCCATTGCGGCAAGAGCGTCTCCGCGCAAAACGCGAGCTTCATTTATGAGGGTATGATTAGTGTAATTGGCAGTAAAGTTCACGAGTTGAATTGCGGATTTTTTATAATTTTGAATCATATAATTTGCAACGCCGATTCTATATTCGACATCCGGTTTATACGAGCTATCCGGATATTTTTTCACAAAAGATTTGAGTGATTTAATAGAATTAGAATAATCGCCGGTGAAGAATATTGACATACAGAGCCAGTAATCGACATTAGGTTTAACGGGACTTTTTTTATAAGTTTTTTTCCATTTAATAAAACCGAGTTGTGCGGTGGTGAATTTTTCCTGCATTGCCTGTGCGAGATGAAGATAAAATTCTGCACGGTCTTTATTTTTCAGTTTCGGGTATTTTCTGACTAATTTTTCAAATTCCTTTTCCGCGGCTTTAAAATTTTCCTGATTGATATAAGATTCCGCTTTTAAAAAAGCTAAAGTCTGTGCTTTCGGATGATTTGGATATTTTTTTATAAATTCATCAATGTCTTTTCGCGCTTCGTCGTAAAAACCTATTTGCGCGTAACAGTATATCAAACTGGCGCTAGCATCCGGAGCTGCGGAATTAGTTGGAAATTTTTCTTTCATTTCTTTGAAAGCAATAGCGGATTCCCAAGGCATATCCATATCGAAAAGACATCTTCCGAGACGGAGATACCATCCCGCGTCTTTATCGATTGAGACTTCGGTTTTGTTTATCAGTTGCGATTTAAGCACGTTAAGTCGTTCAGTTTTTACAATGGTTTCAGCGTTTTTATTTTTTAATTCAGAAAGCTTGCGATTAATTTCCGCAATTTTCTTTTTTTTGAGTTTTTGTAAGCTGTCCTGACTGACAACACAGCGATAAGAATCCAACGCTTTTTCATATTCAAAATCATCATAAAATTTGTCTCCGAGAGAAAGCGCGATAGAGCTGATAAGGGGCAGATGTGCGGAAGGTGGATTTTGTCTTGCAACGAATTTAATTTTTTCAAGTGTTTCGTCATATCTGCTATTCATATAAAGGCATCTGATAAGGTAAGCCATTGCTGAATCAGCGATATCGGGATGCTTTATTTGTTTAGAAAGGGAATCAAGCAAAGGTATGGCATCTTCATATTTTTCCTGCATAAGTTTACAGACAGCAATTTGAAAATTTACATCTGTTTTATTTTTAAATTTGGGAAATTCCGTGAGAAGACGATTGAATGTGGAAACAGCTTTTTGTGGTTCCCTCATTGATTGATAAGCATTACCAAGGCGAAAAAGAACATCCTCACGATATTTTCCTTCCGGAGCGAGTTTAAGGTAATTATTAAACTCATCTACCGCTTTACCCATTTCCCTGATATTGTAAAAAGAGCATCCGAGAAAATAAGTGATTCTCGGAATAGCTTTCTGCATCATTTTTTCTTCGGAATAACGGGAAATAAATTCCGAGAAACAAATTGCGGATTTTTTATAATCGGAAGCTGCAAATGATTTTATTCCCGTCTGATAAAGTTGTTTTGCGTTTAGCCTTTCTCCCGCGTGAACAGCAAAAGGAAATAAGAAAAAGACAAGAATAAGAAGTTTGAAACGCAACATTTAACAACCGTGTAAAATTTAAAAATTTTATAGCTGTATAACTAGTGTCCTGTATTGCAAAAAAGGTTAAATTTACAATACAGGACACTATTAATTTTATCAAAATATCGTTATAAGGTCAAGAGGAGGAAATCAGTTATCAGTAATTGGTTATTAGTTATCAGT
>JAUVKG010000107.1 GCA_030596365.1 Chlamydiota bacterium
TTACTAAAAAGTACCCCACTTCGACCCGAAGTGGGCTGTTTATCAAAAAAGTGTATGCAATGATTTAGACTCCTTTATTCTGTTTTTATTGAATTGGACACCTGATTACAGATGCTCGCCTTTCACAGCTCCGGCGGAAAGTCCTTTCACAAATAATCTCATTGTAAACAGAAAAATTAAAACAAGTGGAATTGCCGCGATGCTGAATCCAGCCATCATTTGCCCCCATTGCTTCACATATTCGCCGTCAAGCCGCATTAAACCAACAGGAATAAGCTGTTTATATTCATCAGAAATAAAAACAAGAGGTGTTATAAAATCATTCCAACATCCAAGAAAACGTAAAATCGCAAGCGTGGCAAGTATACTTCCGCTCATTGGAACAACAATATTAAATATCTGCTTAATAGGACCCGCACCGTCAACTTGCGCGGCTTCAAACAAATCCTGTGGTATTTCTTCGATAAAATTTCGTAAAACAAAAATACAGAAAACTTGTCCACCAACTGTGTATAAGGCTGACAATCCAAGCAAAGAATTTAAAAGGCTTAAATTTTTCATTAAAATAAATAACGGCACAAGATTCATAATTCCGGGCATAAAAAGCAAACCAAGTAATAAATACCATAAAATTGTTTTGCCCGGAAAGCTATATCTCGCAAAAACATACGCACTCATTAACGCGGTGAATAATGTTGCAAAAACACTAATTGTAGAGGTGAAAATACTATTAGCAATGTAACCCTTGATTGCATACCATCCGTGTACCCAGTTTTCTAAGTTAAATGGAAATGTTATGCCAAAAGGATTATGAAGAAACTGTGTGTTGGTTTTAAAACTGATTGCAAACATTACGTAAAGCGGGAAAAAAGCAAAAAGTAATACAAACCATACTAACGCGTTCTTTGCAATTTCATGTGATTTTTGTGACTTTCTCATTTTATTTTTGAATCCTCACATAACGTTGATTAATAATTGTCAAAATTAATATAATGAAAAACAGTATAAGACCTATCGAACAGGCATAACCATATTTCTGCTCATTAAATGCCTGATAAAACATATACAATCCCGGCGTCATTCCTTTGTTCCTCGGTCCGCCTTCAACACCAAGTAAAATTAACTGAAAACCGTAAGCCTGAAAAGTTCCAATAATCATCAATACAAGGTTCAGGCGTACTTGTGTCATAATCAGCGGAAATTCTATGCATGTAAACCTTTTCCACCAACCTACACCATCAATTTCCGCTGCTTCATAAACATCGTTGCTTATATTTTGCAGTCCGGCAAGATAAATTAACACACCTACAACACCGACCCATGGAAATCCCCAAAAAATCAGCGCGGGAATTATTAATGACGGATCGCCAAGCCAGGCAGGTTTGAACGGCGGATTAAAAACTCCGAGATGAAAAACCCATTTATCCATCCACATAAGTATTTTATCAATTCCTGTCGTAACAAGAATCTTATTTAGCGGACCTACATTCGGGTCATAGAAAAATTTCCAAATGAGCAATCCTACCATTTGTGGAATAATTAGCGGAACAACAAAAAGCACACGATAAAAATACTGCCATTTTTCTGAGCGAAGCCTGTGAATACAAACTGCGGCAAAAATAGCCGGCCACATTTTGAATAAATTTGCTACTATAAGAATGCCAATAAGATTAAAACTCATCCAGAGAATATGATCTCCATATCCTCGTACGTATATTAAATAATGTACCGCCGCAAGCATTGGAAGAAAAAAAAGACCAAACCTCGCAAGATTTCTGATTTTATCCTCATTCTTACGAAACGAAAATAACAGACAAATTAACGCTACCCCAAGCATAATAAATGAAGGCATTAATTTATCTATTGAACCTTTATCAGAGTTAACGAATAATTGAGCATCGTTATAAAGAAGAAAAAATGTCCAGATAAGTATTAGAGCCGCAAGTGTTCGTAAAATAATTACGATTTTCTTTCCTTCTATAAGCGCGGAAAGCCCGGCAAGAATTCCACCTGCCAGCAAAGGAAACCAAATACTAATATTCCCAAGTATTTTTCTGAAATTATCCCAACCGATAAATTCCTCTATAAATGCACCGTCCCATCGGTAAAAACTATGTCTTATTGCTTCTATCGCAGGCACATAACTAAAAATAGCTATGCCGATAACCGTTGGAGCAAGCATAAGAAACACAATCCAATTTTCTTTTAGATTTTTAAATTTTATTTTTTCTGCTTTCATATTTTATTAATTCGTAGTTCGTAGTTCGTAGTTGGTTCCTTGTTCTTTGCGAATCCCCTCTTGAAGAGGGGTGGCGCAACGCGCCGGGGTGTGTTAAGGAGGTTCTCTGACCCCGCGTATGCCGGGGATGCCCTTTAGTGCAGGCTGATTTTGTCCATTAAACTCCCCTCCTTACCAAGGAGGGGTGCCCGTTGGGCGGGGTGGTTCTTTATCAATTGTGCCCATCATGATCACTCTTCGCGCGTTACTTCGTTGCCATCATTCCTAACAAGTGCTCGCGCTGGGGTAACATCCCCCGGCCTATCGGCCACCCACCAGCATCCGCCGGTCTTCGCCTTCAAAGGGGGACTGCGGATTACTCCTTCAATTTCTCAAACATTTTCTCGCGTTCAAAATTATTTGCAGCATGTCCCTGAACAGAACTCATAAGCTGAATAATTTTTGATTCCGTTGCTTTTTTTTCTTCCTGCTTTGTTCCCTCACCCCAGCCGTAAATATAGCTTGATAAAACTCTGTCAATATTTCTTCCGTTGCGTTGATCGTTATCCAGAGTATCGAGGTAGCCTTCCTCGCCTGTTCTGATAAAAATTTCCTGTAAAGCTTCACCATATTGTTGTGGTGAAATTCTTCCTGAGAAAAGATCCCATTTATCTCCCTGGGCTCTAAGTCTCATTTCCTGACTGATTTCAAAAACAAAGCTTCCTATAAAACCTCTTACTTCCGGCTTAAACGGAATTAAAACATCAGACAATTTACACCCTTTGATTATCGGCAGCCAGGTGATTGCTCTATTAAATTGTTGATTGTTCTTCTTGGTCGTACAAAAACGAAGGAAGTCAATGCATATATCTTTGTTCTTTGATTGCTTTGTAATTGACCACGGTATTCCTCCTCCGGTTGTCGCTTCACTGACTTGTCCCTTAACATATTTTTTATAAATCGGATGCTCCGTCGGAACTAAAAAATCAAAAATTCCTACGTTAAACGTATCGCCAACCTGATCAATCAAACTTGACGCATCCCATGAACCGGAAGCGATCATCACTGAACGTCCTTGTACAAACATGAATGCTGCATCATCGCGTTGCGCGGCAACCCATCCGTCTTGAAAATTTTGTGCCATTTCCGACATACATTGCCATGCGGAAATAAGTTGGGGAGCTTGAAAATCCCATTTTTTTTCTTTGAAAGCGCGCCAAGCTTCATATCTGTCTGCGTCACCATTAAAATCGTAATCACATTTTCTGTTTAGAGTATAAAAAAATGTCGGGAGAAATTTATATCCGAATATGTCGCTTTGCACCTTGCTTCCGGCAATGGGAACTATAGGTCTTCCTGTTTTTCTCGCGTACTCTTTTATTTTTGCCCAAACTTCAAGAAGTTCTCCATAAGTTTTAGGTAGTTCATCTTTTCCAATAATTTTCTTATATAAGTCTTTGTTGTAATAAAGTCTTATTGTAAACATCGAAAATGGGACTTTGTAATAGTCTAGTAAAGTTCTGTTGTAACAACTCATCAACCCATCAAAAAATGTCTCCCGCCAGGGCACTCCTTCAAATTCTGTTCCCTCGTTATAAGGATTAGGTTCCGCTAAATCTCTGCTTAACGGCACAAAAAATCTGGCAATATAAGCCGGCTCATCAGCAATTTTTGCATGGGCTTTCTCAATTATATCAGGTGCCGTTCCGCCGATAATTGTTGTATTTACATATAGTGTATATCCTTTCTCGCCAATAGGAAGTTGTATGATTTTAATTTTTTTACCATGCTTATTAAAATAAATCTTCTCGTACTCATCTATTAACTTTTGCAGCGCTTTGCGGAATCCGGTTTCAAGCTGCCAGTGACAAATATTTATTGTTGTTACATCAGGCGCTTCATAAACCAAATGATTACGAAAAACTGTTGCAATTGTTAAAATTATTACTCCTGAAAGTATTGCTGCTCCAAGATATTTGCTGATAAAATCTTTCATATTTATTTAATTAAAAGTGTGAAAGTACGAAAGTGTGAAAGTGTAAAAGTGCGAAAGTGTAAAAGTGTAAAAGTGCGAAAGTGTAAAAGTACATTTTATACCTCAATCTTTGCTCGAAGTGTTTTTGTATATCCAGCAATGCCTTTTGATATTTTTATCGCTTTATCACGTCTGTTTTGTGCTACTTCATTTCTAACATATTCTAAATCTTCAGCCGTATAATACATACTGCGCACTTCTCCACATGATCCTTTAGCTATATCAAAAAACCTTGCCGAATCAGCTAATCCTCTTCGCTCAAAACCTTCAGCTATATTATTCATAATTGAAACTCCGGCACGTTGAATTTGACCTTTAAAACCATAATCATTTTGTCCAGGTGTTCCATAACCAAAATCCTGATATATCAGTTTAACTAGTTCACGTGCTTCTTGCCAAATCCATAACTCCTCGAATTTTTGTACTAAAGCCATTTTACTGCTCCGTATATTATTATGTGTCCTTCCTTTCTCACTTTCTCACTTTCCCACTTTCCCACTTTCCCACTTTCCCACTTTCCCGCTTTCCCACTTTCCCACTTTCCCACTTTCCCACTTTCCCACTTATTACTTCACCGCTTCCGCAAACGGATCAACAAGTTCCGGCGGCGTAATGCCTAATTCTTTTAAACGTATTTGTGATTCATAAGCAAATCCACTGCTTACAACATCAGTAATAACTTTTTTATAATATTTTACTGCAATGTTTGTTTGCCCGCCTATTTCCGCAACATTAGCAACATTCCAGTAAAAATAATCCATCTGCGTCAATGGCGGTAAACCAATTTTTTCCGCCTCTAAATCATATTCAACCGATTTCAACGGATCATTCAAATCACGATAATACGCTCTGGCAATTAGTTGATATTGTAGCGAAGCAAAAAGATTGGTTGGACGTTTTTTTATCCAGTCAAGTGTGAAATTAATTCCTTTCAAAATTTCTGCTTTATTTGTTGAATAAATATCAAGTTGAGCTTTGAATAACGCCGCCGCATCAGATAATTTAGAACCAGGCCACTCTTTAATTATCCGGCCATAAAGTTCGCGCGATTTCGCTTTGTCGGATTTGTCATGTAAATAATCCCGCTCACTTGCAAACCGTGCAAGAAGAAGCATCGCTTTTGCCTGAATAGGTTTGTTTTTTGAATTATCAATTATTTCCTGATAAAGTTTTGCCGCACGGATTTTTTCTGATTTTACATCCGGTTGACATTGATGAAGAGAAATAGCTAACGCTAAAGTCGATTTAAGCCATTCATCACTGCCGACTTTTGATTTTAACCTGACTTGCTCAGCTAATTTTGCGGATTTGTTATAATTAAGGTAGGCAACTTCTTTATTAACAACATCTAACGGGTTTTCTGTTTTTGCGAAAGACGAGAAAGAGATAAATAGCATTAGCAAAGCAAAAAATAAATTTATAAATCTCACTTGTTTTCTCCTGTTTAATTGTTAGTTACTATAAAGATTATATAGTAATCTAGCTATTATATCAACCTGTTATTTTCTACATTGCTAATAACTTCTCCTTTTGTTAAAATTTAAACGCGAAAGAAATCGAAACGCAAGAGACGCGAAAGGCGCAAGGAAGAAATTAAATAAATAATTTTTTACTACATTATTTTTTATTATTAATATTAAATTTATAGCGCCTTTTGCGCCTTTTGCGTTAATAAAATAATAATTTAAAATCTTTGGCGTTGGAATATTATGAAAATTAAAATCGCAGGGAAAAAAATAGCCGTTAGTGATAATATTTTAACTAACAAAAATAATATCCTCGTTGCCATCGAACAGGCAGCAAGTGAGAATGCAGAAATTTTGCTCACTCCGGAAGGTTGCCTTTCAGGTTACACTCATAAGTTTGACCAGAAAGAAGTTGATAACGCTTTGATAGAAATTTTGTACTCCGCAAATAAAGCTGATTTAGGACTCGCTCTCGGAACTTGTTTTTATGAATCTGATGGAAAATGTTATAACCAGCTTCGCTTTTATAGACCCACAGGTGAATATCTCGGTTTTCACAGCAAAATTTTAAGATGCGGTTCGTGGGATAATCCATCTGTCGGGGAATTAAACTATTATGCGGCAACTCCTATAAACGTTTTTAAATGGAATGACCAACTGACTATCGGCGGAATTATTTGTAATGATATGTGGGCAAATCCTGACTGCACGCCAATGCCGGATGTTCACGTAAGCCAACAACTTTCACAAAAAGGCGCGAAAATTATTTTTCACGCAGTAAATGGAGGACGCGGTGGCAATGACTGGTCGAAAGTGGTTTATCAATATCATGAAGCTAATCTGAGAATGCGTGCTAATGCCGGTAAAGTTTGGATAGTGACAGTTGATAACAGTTTTCCGACTGATATTCCAAGTGCAGCGCCTTCCGGTGTATTAAATCCTGAGGGCAATTGGGCGTTAAAAGTAAAAGATATTGGTGATAGTTTTTTTAGTTATGAGATAAACATTTGAAACACAAGAGATTTTAACGCAATAGGCGCAAAAGGCGCAAGGAAAAAATTAAATAATTAACAAACACATGCATCACAATTTATGCAAAGGAGTAAACATGACTGAAAATGAAATTAGTAGAATTATTTATGAATGTGCAATTGAAGTTCACAAAACACTTGGCGGGCCAGGATTGCTAGAGAGTGTTTATGAAGAAGCACTTGTTTGGGAACTCATTCAAAGGGGATTAAAGGTCGAAAGACAAGTGAATCTTCCTATTATTTACAAAAATAATAAATTAGATAAAAATTTAAGAATAGATTTGATTGTTGAAAATAAAGTTATTGTAGAATGCAAAGCTACAACTGAATACAATAATATTTTTGAAGTTCAGACTTTAACATATTTACGATTAACAAATATGAAATTAGGTATGGTGGTAAATTTCGGAGTGGAATTGGTAAAAAATGGCATCCACCGTGTTGTAAATGGTCTATAAGAAATAATAAAAGCAAAAGATTTTAACGCAATAGGCGCGAAAGGCGCAAGGAAGAAATTAAATAAATAATTTTTTTATCATATTATTTTTTATTATTAATATTAAATTTATAGCGCCTCTTGCGCCTTTTGCGTTAAAATAATAATTAATTTAAACCTTTAGCGGTGTAATATTATGAAACAGTACTTCTTGTTTGCAATACCGGTTTTTGCTGCATTGTCTTTATTGGCTGCCTGCAGCAATCAGACGAATAATTTAAGTGAAAATAATGCGGGAGGAAAAAATATGACTAATATAATTTACACAATTTCTGTGAAAACTATTGATGGAAAAACAACAAATTTGTCGCAGTATGTTGATAAAGTTATGCTGATAGTCAATACTGCAAGCAAATGTGGTTATACTCCTCAGTATAAAGGATTGGAAGCTCTTTACAAAAAATTTAAAGATAAAAATGTTGTCGTTTTAGGCTTTCCGTGCAACCAGTTCATGGGTCAGGAACCTGGAACAGAATCTGAAATTAAAAGTTTTTGTGAATTAAATTACGGAGTCACTTTTCCATTGTTTTCAAAAATAGATGTTAACGGAAAAAATACTCATCCTTTATACAAAGAACTGAAAAAAAGAGCGCCCGGAACTTTGGGCACAGAATCAATAAAATGGAATTTCACGAAATTTCTTGTTACTCCAAATGCCAAGACAATTGAACGATTTTCTACGGCAACAAAACCGGAAAAAATTGAGAAAAGAATAGCTGAGATGCTAGAAAAAGAAGAAAAGTAAATTAACTTCTAAAATCTGAAATCGTTAATCCTTGTTCGCGAAGCGCCCGGAGAGTTTCGGGCGATATTCAATTCGATTTAAGAACAAAGCCCGAGCATACGCCGGGTGTTCCAAACACAGATTTTTTATATTCGATTTAAAATTTCTAAAATCTGAAATCGTTAATCGATATTCGATATTCAATTCGATTTAAGAACAAGGAACACCGATTTTAGATATTCGATTTATTTAACTTCTAAAATCTGAAATCGTTAATCCTTGTTCGATA
>JAUVKG010000387.1 GCA_030596365.1 Chlamydiota bacterium
TCAAGTCCTTCAAGCAAAGGCATTGTGATGCAAACCTGAGGCGCCTGACCGGCATCGCGTTGTAAATCACGTCCAACCATCAAATTAAATGTCTGGTCGGTTCCACCAAGTTCAACATCCGCTTTTACCATTACCGAATCATATCCTTGCATAAGCGGGTAAACAAATTCGTGAAGATAAATCGGTGTTCCCGCGGAATACCTGTTAGAAAAATCTTCTCTTTCAAGTGTTCGCGCAACAGTAGATTTTGACAGCATAGTAATCACATCCAAAAAATTCATCTTCTTGAACCAGTCACCATTATAGCAAACTTCAAGCTTTTCAAGGTCAAGCACTTTGCCTGCCTGCTCAAGATAAAATTCAGCGTTCGCGATTACATCTTCTTCAGAAAGCTGCGGACGCGTTTTGTCTCTGCCTGACGGGTCGCCAACTTGCGCGGTATACGAACCGATAATAAGAACAGCCTGATGACCGAGGTCCTGGAACTGCCGTAATTTTCTTAAAACGACTGTAAAACCAAGATGCAGTTCACCTGCTGTCGGGTCAACACCGAGTTTAACTCGCAGTGGATTATTTTTAGCGATTTTTTCACGCAGTTCCTTTTCTTCGCAAATTTGAACAACACCACGTTTAATTATTTTAATTTGTTCGTCAATAGATTTCAAGTTACAATTTCTCCGTTTGAATTATGTACAGTCTTGTGATTATAGCAAAATAACGAAATAATAAAAAGTAGCACAAGCTTCCTTGTTGAGTGGGAAAGTGGGAAGGTGCGAAGGTGGAGTAGTGGATTAATGGAGAACCACCCCGCCCGTTGGGCACCCCTCCTTGGTAAGGAGGGGAACTGGAGTGGTGGATTAGTGGCTGATTGAAAGAGGTGGCCAAATCTAAGGCCCGAAACTAGGCTAAAGCGATTCCCCCTTTGAAGGCGAAGACCAGCGAATGCTGGTGGGTGGCCGATAAGTCAAGGGATGTATAAACCTTAAAAACGCAGTTGAAATGATAATAAGTTCGCAATCTCCGATAAACAGGTGGATTACGCTATTTCTCCCTTTAACCCAATGGGTTAGAGAATTCCAAAAAGCAACTTAAAGAAAATAAAACGAATTTAAGAAAATATGATAATTCATTTTTTTATTTTGACAGAATCATGATTCTGTCGCTAAAGATTTTTTTAACCAATATCGTAATTATTGAAAAATACGTAAATTCTACTGCGTTATTTAGGATAAAACGAGTGTTATCAATAAAAGTATCTTTTTAATTATTTAATAACTTCCGTGTTTTTCTGTGTGTTCCGTGGGCAATAAAAATAATGATTATCGAAAAAATAAACACCGGTTCGGGAATCGGGATTACGCGCAATCGAGCTTTAAGGTCGGGATAAGTTCCATTATTCTTACTAATTAAACTCACCGCTGTGTTTGTAGTTGTAGTTGTTAGTCTAAACGAAACGAGCCCTCCAATCTCAACATTTCCCGTCATCTGAGTTTGAGAGATGTCGAGTTCAATTGTATGGGAAACAAACGCCGCCTCTCCTGTAAACCCGCCGACAGAAAACAAATTATTTGTATATAAAAATTCATTGGTGTAAACAAGAGAATTATCATCCCAGGAATTATCCGGCGTGAAACTTACATCAATAGCACCCGGAGAAACCCAGCTATAATAATCACTTTCCTGAAGCAGAAGTTCAAGACCGTCAACCTGCCATCCTGAACCATACATTGCGTCAAAATTTGTTTTAACTGAATACATATCAAATTTCAGCCAGGCATTTGCGTGAAATGAAGTCGTTGGCGATGCCATTAAATCTTCGGATTCAATAGTTAAAAGCGCTCTGGTGTTATGAGTTTTATCCGGTTCATAAGCGAAAACAAAAGTATCTTCATAAACAAATTCGAAATCTTTTTCCGGAGGTGAATCACCATAACGGGAATTTTTGTAAGTCGGTGTTCCACCATCCTCATTGTCGCTTGCAAGCCAGGAAGAAGCGAGACTATTATCAAGCAATGGGTCACGCAATTCAAGAGACGATCCCTGACCATCTGCTTTTGAAGACCACGGATATGAATCTTCATATTCCACCGCATTTACAAGTTGACCAAGATTATCCCGGAATTCAATCATTTCACCGCCGTTATTCAAACCGTTAAAAGTATTTGTTGCCCAGCCGTTAGAAGTAAACTCACCAATAAATTTTGCGGGATCGGATGCCAGATGATATGGCATCACAGCATTTGTGTACATACAAATAACGGCATAATCACCTGTCATGATAGCATACGCAGTTAATTGAGTATAATCAATCCCCAAACTGAAATAATATCCGAGAAGCTCAACTGAAGAAGTTCCCGCGTTATAAAGTTCAATGTATTCGCCTTCCTGCGATCCCGGTGGATTATACATAATTTCATTAACAATAATTTTTGCCGATGATATTGGAGCATAAACAGTGTTCTGGGTACCGGGTGTACCGCTTGGAATGGCGTTTGTGCTTGCAAGCCAATTATAACCATTGTTATTTTCGAGCAAAGGATTTATTAATTCTAGCGATGGACCATCTCCATCCGGTTCTTTTGGCCATGGAGCGGAATCATTATAAGCGACAAAGTCAATTTGATTTGAATTCACGTCACAAAGTTCTAACGGTTCACCACCATTGTTCAATCCACCACTCCATAGATAAACCGCATCAGCGTTTGCAAGGGAAGCCGGATATGTTAGCCACAGCACATTTGTATTTTCAGCAATAATAATGTAACCGTTTGGCGAAATGGTAGAATCTGCCGAAAAAACAAAAGAAATGCCCTGTGCGAAATACCAGTTTGAAAGCGAAGCGGAAATTATATCAGTATTGTAAATTTCAATATATTCGTTTGTATCTATTCCTGCTTCAGGCGGGTTGTACATAATTTCATTAATAACGACATCAGCGAAAGAATAGGAGACAAGAAAAAACACTGAAAAAATTAAAAATATTTTTTTCATTTTAGTTATTTGTTAATTGTTATTTATAAATACCAAACAATTTCAAATTTCTTATATCGACAGAATCATGGTCGACAGAATCATTTATTAATACAGAGAAGATTTTAAATTTATTAAATCTAATT
>JAUVKG010000349.1 GCA_030596365.1 Chlamydiota bacterium
ATGAGAGTAGAATTAATAACACCGATTGCTACGACATTAGGACTCCGTTTTGCGATACGCGAAGGCGGCAGAACAGTTGGAGCTGGTCAGGTAACAGAAATAATTGAATAAATAAAAGGGAAACTATAATGCCAGATGCACAGCGAATACGTATAAGACTTCGTGCTTACGACCACAGGATTCTTGACACGTCCACACAGGACATAGTAGAGACAGCCAAATCAACCGGAGCGCTTGTAGCGGGACCAATTCCCCTGCCGACATTAGTTGAGAAGTTTACAGTCAACAAAAGTCCGCACGTAAACAAGAAGAGTAGAGAGCAGTTTGAAATGCGCAGTCATAAACGATTGATTGACATTGTTAACCCAACACGAAAAACAGTTGACGGGTTAAAGAAGCTGAATTTACCGGCTGGCGTTGATATTGAAATTAAGGTAATGTAAATAGCGAAATATTAACTTGATCAGTTAAATACAGAGGAATAGATATGCTTATTGGCAGAAAAATAGGAATGACACAGGTGTTTGGCGATGATGGAGACGCAATAGCTGTTACAGCAGTACAGCTTGGGCCATGTGTTGTTACTCAGAAAAAAGATGCGGATAGAAATGGCGGCGTGAATGCTATTCAAATTGGATTTGATCCATTGAAGGAAAAAAATGCCAAGAAGCCACAACTTGAAAGTGCAAAGAAAGCAGGTTTAAAATCAGCTTTTCGCGTTCTTAAGGATATGCGCGTAGATAAATTGGACGATTATGAAGTCGGACAGGAATTTAATGTAACGCAGTTTGAGACGGGACAATTTGTTGATGTGATAGCAAAAACAAAAGGCCGCGGATTTCAGGGCGTTATAAAAAGACACGGCCACCATGGCGGACCGGCAGGACATGGTTCTATGTTCCATCGTTCAACAGGTGGTATTGGTCAGAGTGCTTCACCTGGCCGTGTGTTCAAGGGTCGCAAGATGCCTGGTCAAATGGGAGCTAAAAGAATCACAGCTCAGAATCTGAAAGTTATAGCTGTATATCCCGAGGATAATCTCGTTTTATTAAAGGGAGCAGTTCCCGGAGCGGCTAAAGGAATAATAACAGTTTGTAAAGCAAAGAAAAAATCATAAATAAATTGGATAAAATAAAATGGCTATTTTAACGAAAATAAATATCGCGGGCGAAAATATAGGCGAAGTAGAAGTTGCCGAAAGTTTATGCACTGCGCCTTATAAGCCGGAACTTGCACATGCAGTTTACGTTGCAATTATGGCATCGCGCCGCAGCGGTAATGCCTGTACAAAAACCAAAGGCGAAGTAAAAGCCACGGGTGCAAAACCATGGAGACAGAAAGGTACAGGCAGAGCGCGAGCGGGATATAGATCATCACCAATATGGCGTGGCGGTGGAGTTGCATTTGGACCTAAGCCGCGTTCATACGACAAGAAAGTAAACAAGCGAGACAAGAAGACAGCATTTTACGGAATATTAGCAGAAATAATTCGTGAAAATAAAATCAGTGTTATAGAGAATTGGGATTTAGAAGCACCGAAAGCAAAAATTATTGCAGCGCTTAAAGAAAAAACAGGTTCAAGAAAACTTTTATGTGTAGGAGATCCAAAAGATATAAACGCGAGACTGTCGGCAAGAAATATTCCCGCAACATCTTTTGTTGAAGCCGGAAGTTTAAATGTAATTGACTTGGCTGACAGTACAGAGGTAATAATATCCGAATCAGGATTAAAACTTTTAGAAAGCAGGTGTGAATAAATTTTAATACCTGAATAAATTAGGCAAAATATGAAAAATCCGCATACAGTAATACATAGCCAGATAGTTTCCGAGAAAGGAACAGATATGATTGAAAAAAACAATCAGTATCTTTTTCGTGTAGCAAGCAGTGCTAACAGAATCGAAGTGAAACAGGCAGTCGAGAAAATTTTTAATGTGAAAGTTAAATCCGTTCAGGTAATGAACCGCAAAGGCAAAGTCAGACGCCGCGGTGCAAGTGCCGGACGAACATCATCAAGCCGCCGCGCTGTTGTTCGTCTGGAACAAGGTCAAACCATTATTCTTACTTGAATATAATAAAAAACTTTAGAAATATAAAATAGTCATGCCAATAAAAACATACAGACCAACAACACCGAGTCGCAGATTTATTACTGACGTTACTAGAGATCATCTCTCCAAAGAACGTCCGGAAAAAACTCTGGTAAAAAAATTAAAAAAACATTCCGGACGTGATTGTTATGGACACATCTCAATGCGCCATCGCGGCGGCGGAAGCAAAAAGCTTTACCGTGTTATCGATTTCAAACGCGATAAAGACGGAATCCCCGGAAAAGTCGCGCAAATCGAATACGATCCGTACCGCAGTGCAAATGTTGCGCTAATAAATTATGCGGATGGAGAAAAACGATATATACTCGCTCCGGAAGGGCTTGGAATCGGAGCTAAGATTTTATCAGGAAAAATATGTGAATTTGTTGTAGGCAATTGTATGCCTCTTTCGCAAATTCCACTTGGAACTCAAGTACATAATATCGAACTTGTTCCAGGTGTGGGAGGAACACTTGTCAGATCGGCCGGTTGTTCAGCGACACTAATGGCACGTGAAGGCAAATATGCTCATCTTAAAATGCCGAGTGGAGAAGTAAGACTTGTGCCCGTGATTTCCCGTGCCACAATAGGTATAGTAGGAAACCGTGAACATGAGAAAATTTCGTTAGGTAAAGCCGGCCGTACAAGATGGCGTGGAAGACGTCCGAAAGTTCGTGGTGTAGCTATGAATCCTGTTGACCATCCAATGGGCGGTGGTGAAGGAAGAGCATCCGGTGGACATCCGAAGACGCCTTGGGGCAAGTTATCCCGCGGTAAGAAGACACGTAGAAAATCAAAACGCAGCGATTACATTGTAAAATCGCGTAGAGAAAAGAAATAAAATAACCATAAAACACTGAAGCACTTATGCCTCGTTCAATATCTAAAGGACCGTATGTCTGTGAGAAATTGCAGAAGAAAATAGACCGCCTTAATCAATCAGGCGACAAGCGACCTATCAAGACATGGTCACGCCGATCGATGATAACGCCTGATTTTATCGGGCACACATTTTTAGTACACAATGGTAAGACACATTTATCTGTTTTTGTATCTGAAAATATGGTTGGTCACAAATTAGGAGAGTTTTCTCCAACACGTCGATTTGGCGGACATGCGGGTACGAAAGGCAAGAAAGCTTAACATAATTTATTCACAATAAACCGGTAATTTATAAGATGGAAGCTAAGGCAATATTAAAAAAAGTAAGAACTTCACCTCAGAAGGCCCGACTTATAACGACAATGATTCAGGGTCAACCAGTAAATGAGGCACTGAAGATATTAAGATTTTCCAGTAAAAAAGCTGCAAAGCTTACTGAAAAAGTTCTTAAATCTGCAATCGCAAACGCAGTTAATAAAGGCGCAGATCAAGACCAATTGAAAGTTGTTTCAGCATTTGCTGATGCGGGACCGGTAATGAAAAGATTCCTGCCGGCGTCCAGAGGACGCGCGATGGCGATTATTAAACGCACGGCGCATATTTCAATAGTTGTGGGTGAAAAATAAAAAAAGGGACTTGT
>JAUVKG010000112.1 GCA_030596365.1 Chlamydiota bacterium
TTTTATTTGTTTTATTTGTTTTATTTGTGATTAATTTGTGGTTCATTTGTGGTTGTTTTCCTTTTATTATATCAAAAAGTGCGCCGTCGATACAGAAAAATGAGCACCAGAATCTATTTATAAAACAAGAAACAATTAATACTGAAACACCAAAAATAACATAAGCTCGCGGTTGATTCCTTGTAAAAATCGCGTGAAAAGGTTCAAACTTCTCCGCTGTAATTTTCTAAAAAATAAAAATCGAAAAAACAACAACAAATAATAAAATATATTTGGCATAAACAAAAACTCGTACAAAAAACGGCGGTAAACTGAGACTGCCGGGAACTATCCGGTAACATATTTCGCTTAAAGCGCCAAAAGGGCAAACATATTTGCAATAAGCTCTGCCAAAAAACAGTGGTGAAATAATGGTTATCAAAAAAACTGCATGCCAGGAAATATTTATCAGCGGCGGAATATTCCCGCGAATTAGTAACGAAATTTGTCCGATAGAAAAAAAAGTAGAACGATAAAAGCCAAGAAGCAGGACCGCAAGGATCCATAAACACCATCGCAGCCATAGTTTTTGCAAACGCGGAATTTTAGCAACCAAAATCGCAATTATAAAAAGACAAAGAAATGGAACACAAGTTTTTATAAATCGGTAATCCGTAATCCGTGGTCCGCGTGCCCCGCGCATGCCGGGGTAATCCGTGGCCCGTAATCGGTTATCGGTATAGTTTTCTTTTGCCTGGAAACGAGTTGCGCCAATGTACAGATTTTCCCGAAGTGCGTCAATTGTCATTGTTGCTCCGCTTACGCCATCAACGGAGTTTAAGTTTTCAAGTAAAAAATCTGTTGAATTGCTGTGCCATTGTTTCAGCCATTTTGAGACTGGTTTGATTACATAATTCGACTCCTGATTTTTCAAAAGAAAAATATTTGATATAATGCCTGAATCACAAATCATTAAAATTAAAGGTGTTTTTCCGGCATAACCTATTGTATTAATTTCAAATTTTCTTGTATCAATTAATTTAATATTTTTACAATCCGAACCAATGATCTTATCTAAATCTACAGACGTTTCAGGGTAAATAAGCGAGTGAAAAGTTGAAAGCGCGATAAAAATGTAAACAAAACCGACAATTGTACCGGCAAGTTTTCCAATTTTTCTCCAAATCGTCCATCGCGTAAGCGCTCCGGCAAAGATTAAAGGAAAAAGATAAACAGAAGTACCAAGAAAAAAAGTAAAGAAAAATAAACTTCCCCATAAAGCGCTTCGGGTTTGAACAGCCACTGTGGCTGCAATAACAAAAGGCGGACAAAAATTCAGCCCTGTTGTTACTCCTAGAAAAAAAGGAATAGATTTCTTTTTGAATTTATTTGATTTTTTTTCTAAATCGCAGGAATGGGAATCTCTGTTTATATAATGCAGCAAAAACAACGCAGCGGCCAAATAACCCGCGGCAATAACCCAGTTGAACCATGGAAACGAACTGAACTCAGAACCAACCCATCCCGCCACCGCGCCAAAAATAACATATGCTAACAGCCGCCCGGCAGAGAAAGTCAAAAAAGTAAAAAAACTTTTACGAAGACTTTGCCGCTCGCTCAAAAACATAGGAATGAGTAAACAACTGCATGTACTTAAACACAAAGCACCAACAGACAGCCCGGCAATTAATCCACCGATAAGGAAAGAAATATTAAAGCCATTATTCATAACCGTGATTTGTGGTCCGTAGTTTTATTACCACATGTTATATTATATATTATAACATATATCGGGCTATATTTTGATTTATTTGCAAAATAATTTACAGCAAAATGATTATTTTAAAAAGCAAGAACCCGAACTATAAATTCATCGCGAAGAGATGAATTTTCTCCGAGCGCCTGAATAAATCCCCTTAACCCACTCCCGAGGGAATACTCGGGATGTGCCACTTTAGAAAAGGGGGAATAAAACCTTGGCGCGTCATTTCTGTTTCAGCATTATGATTGTTTCAGCTTTGACTTGAAGAGATTTATTAGCCGGGTTTATTGTTTTACCCGTTTTTAATGCTGCTATTTTTCCGTATAGTTTGTCGCCTGATTTTGGCAGCCTGTCTTTTGCATATTCATAAATTTCAAAATTAGCTTTCGGCAATCCGGTTATTTTTGCTTTTATATTTTTGTCGGAAAGGTTTACTGCAAAGAAAATATATTTCCCGTTTTTATCTTTTAAAACACCTGAAGAAAAATCGGTGAAAACAGGTGCGGTATTAATTTTTAAAGGCAGCATGCCCGGCCGGGCAAATTTTGAAAATAGTCCATAGCCATAAAAGACCGGTCGGATTTTCCAATCTTTATCCTTGAACTCCCAAATACCGTAATTCATCATATTATAACCCGGATAATACATTGAATGTAAGCACCAGACAGATCCGCCGACTATCCCGTTATTCAAACCGAGGACCGCGATATTGGCGCAAAGCAAACCATAATCATAAGTAGGTGACATAAGAGAAGCCGCACCGCCATCACCTGCTTTATTGGCGCCGATTTCATACAAGAAGGTTGGTTTATAAACAGACCCGTTTTTGTCTTTACCGATTGGTTTTGAATGATTTTTTACAATGTCTAAAGTCCGTTTCATTCGGTAATCAACAACGTGAACCTGAGTGGGTTCAGGGTATTCATGAATTGTAAAAATTCCAAATTGGTCGTCAAGAATAGGTACTATTTCGTCAAGCCAAACAAATCCGCCTGATTTATCGCCGATGATTTTTACATTCTTCAGGCCTGCTTTATCAAGTTCTTTCCTTAATATTCTGACTGCTTTTAAATAGGTTTCAAATGAGCCGCCAAGTTTTTCAAAAACCATATCAACTTCACCGGATACACAAACGAATTCAATACAATTCAGTCCTTTATCTTTGATTAAATATTTTAAAAGATTTGCATATTCTTTCGCGCCTTTCTCAACATTTTTTTCATTATAAGTAAAATTATCCTTATCCCAGCCCCAATGAACATCTCCCATAAAGACTTTCGCGCCGGCTTTTTGGTGAACTTCAAGAGTTTTAATCAAATCACGCATCTTTCGCGTGTCGTATGTTATTTTGTTTATATCGCGTGAAGGAGAAATAGCGTCCCACCAGAAAAGAGTGGCAATTACTGATGGATCAAGTTCTTCTATTCTATCGGCTCGAAGTTTCAAATCTTCCGGTGACATGTATTGCGCGCCGTTTGTAAGCTGGTTTTCATCATTAAAAAAGAAAGCATCGTCTTCGTATCCAAAACCTATGAATTGTTTTGTGGTAACTTTGTCAGTAACATTTACAGAAATCAATTCGCCTTCTTTTATTTTTTTAAAAGTGTCAAGTTTTTTGAGCTGGATATCGTCATACCATGCCTGGCCTGTCCCATTTAGAAGAATAATTATGCGAAGAGAATGAACGCCTTCCGGCACAAGAATAGGGGCGGTAACGCGTGTCCAATCCGTGTTTTTTGTTACGCGTTCCGAATCGCAGGAAAATATTCTGTCGAATGGAGGATTCGGATCTAAAGCGCCAATACCCATAAACGCGCCAACACCATTGGCCACATTTTCTGTTTTTATCCACATGCTCAGTTCATAAAACTCGCCCGGCTTAACATTTTCAATATCCCGGAAAAACTGATAGAAATTTGCGGGAGCGTTTGACGCGACATTGATAGTCGCGCTGACAGCTCCGGAATGCGCAACAGTGCTTACGCCGTAAGTTACTTTTCCTTTTGCCATTTCCGGAATATAGGGTTTCCAGTTATCAAGAAACTCTTTTGCTTCCGCGTTTTTTTCATCTTGTTTAATTTCGGCTTCAGTTTTTCCGGCATTGCAGACAGATACACTTATTATTAACAGAGCTAATAAAAGTGAATTCAGGTGTCGGGTGTCAGGTGTAAGTAACCGGTTAAGTAGATTTTTCATGACGTTGTTTTGTTAGTTGGTAAGTAGGGGCAATCCCTATGTGGTTGCCCTATTCAGGTGTCAGGTGGTTAAGCTATAATAATCCATCATAAGCTATTGTTTAGCCAAGTAGCCTGCTTCGACTCGAAGCAGGTTATTAACCATAAAACATTTGCTGAAATTTTGCATAAACTTTTTGATAAACAGCCTGTTTCGGGTCTAAACAGGGAAGCCTTTGTAATTCCTACAAATTTTCCAACAAGTATTACCAATAACAATCGACAGTTTTAGTCAATATATCTTTTCAAGCGTTATCTAATTAAGGCTTAAAGAAAATTTCTAAATAGTGTCATTTAAACTTGGACAGGCCACTAAAGAACTCCTTTTCGCTCAAGAATAGCATGGATCTTCAGAGTATTATCAAGCAAGCGACTTGCTGATTCATTACGATTAAATGAATCAATGTAAAGAGCTATAAGCTGAGATACATCAACAGAAATATACCATTCGCGATCGAGAAGTTCGGGATTATTGTAGGTAGCGTTTGTACCGTAAAGCTTATCAAAAATGCCTTCTTTGAACGCTTTATCAAAATGGGCTATTCCATCTGTGAAAAGTGGAAAAGTGCAAGTCATAAAAATTCTTTTCGCTCCCATTTGTTTTAATCCTTTGGCAACATCCAGCATTGAGTCACCTGTAGCGATGAGGTCGTCAACAATCAGCGCGTCTTTTCCTTTAACATTGCCTCCAAGAAATTTATGTTCAATAATTGGATTTCTACCATCAACAATATTAGATAAATCTCTTAATTTGTAAAAGGCAGTAAGTTCTGCCTGCAAGTGCTCCGCGAAATAACGGCATCTTTCCAGTCCCCCGAGGTCCGGACTTGTAACGATCAAATTTTTTTCACCGATATTGAAATCATCTTCAGTATTAATTATACTTTTAATTTGTTGATAATTAGCATGTAAATTTTCGAAATCACAATTAGGAATTGCATTTTGAACATGCGAATTGTGAGCATCAATTGTCATTATATTAACAGCACCCATTGAAACAAGTTCCTGCAAAGCCATTGCGCAATCCAAAGATTCGCGGCCGGAAATTTTATGCT
Source organism: Chlamydiota bacterium (assembly GCA_030596365.1). Classification (GTDB taxonomy): domain Bacteria; phylum Auribacterota; class UBA3054; order UBA3054; family B51-G9; genus B51-G9. The sequence continues at coordinate 5,031 of JAUVKG010000112.1, forward strand.
GGCGGCTTTCATAAAGCAGAGGAAGAAGAACGTTATTTTTGTATCCCAACCCTCTTGTCGCCGAGATAAGCCTTTTCAGGTCTTGATAATGCTCATCCGGGCTCATAGTAACATTAGCACCGTTTCTATTATAACAGACACCGCTGTTCCCGATATCAGTAATAAAATAAAGTTCAAAACCGCGGATTGATTCATTAATAACCGCTTTGCCCTCACCATTACCAAATCTCGGCATATCACAATCAATTAAATATGACTCTCTCAAAAAACCGGGACAATCTTCAAATCGAGGATATATTTCCGCAAGTGCTTTACGCTGAATTACAAGCTGGCTATCAACTTTCTCGGCAATATCGCGCCCGCCGGGAGTAGCCATAACTCCTATTGGCGCAAAAGGAAGTTGAGAAAAATCATTACAAGTCCTTCGTGAGCGTGGCGCTAAAATGTTCATAGTTTTGTGTTTTGACGTTTAACATTAAGTACATGTTATTCCATTTTGACCTTCTGACCTTCTGACCTTAAGACTTTCTGACTTTTATTGCTGCTCTTGCTGCTGTGCTGTCTCTATAATTTTCAAATTCTTTGCTCCCTGCATTAGCCAGGAATTAATCAGCATACCTGCTTCCTGCTGAAATAATTTTTTCTTTAACTCATCCTCTTCAGTGTACATAAGCGAATTGTCCGCATCATAATATTCAATGGGACACGCGAGCATATAACCTGAAACAAATGGAACAACAACAGATACATTCACAGGAAAAGCGAATAATCTTGATACAATTTCCGCGGGGCAGCCGACCTCTTGAATTCCTGAATTTCTGTCAAGAGGAACCGTTATTTCCGGTTTATATCCCAGAGATTTTGCTGCGTCTACAAAACCTTTTTTGGATTTCGATATCGTCTGACGTAATTGTTCAGCGACCTGTCTTGCCGATGCAAGTGACCTGCGTCTTATTATTTCTTTTTCAACAAGTATATTAACACCTTTTTCATCAAGTTCCGGCAAATATGTATCTCTTTTATTTTTTACCACATACATTAAAAAACTATCATCCGGCAACTGAACCAAATCACTTGCTTCACCCTCTTTCGCTGAAAGGGCTAAACGAACAATTTCATAACTATTACTAATGCCGGGAATTTGATCTTCTAATGCTATCAATCCGGTTTCAACAGTTGGAATATTCAATTTTTTCGCGTTATCGTGAAACGCTTTTGTTCTCTTGCCGGAATCATTCGATGTAGTGTCCCCCATTGCAAAGTACAACTGTTCAAGCTTGTCATAAGCGATTTCAATTGCACGTTGTTCAATTAGTTCTTTTTTTATTTCAGGTTTAACTTTTTCAAAAGACTTGAATTCACTTACTTCCACGGTTGCAGAATCAACATCATTAGTAATTGCAAATTTATCTTTATTTTCATCATAATATTCCTGCAGTTCCGTATCTTCAAGAACAACTTTCTCAGGAAGCGTTTTTACCACAGCAAATGCGATATCTACCTGTTGAGGCACGCGAAAACTTTCCTGATTAGTGAAGAAAAATTCTTCAATTTCGTTGGTTGCAACGATTTGACCTTTAAAGAAATTCGTATAATAAAACGGCACATAAGCAATTTTTACCAACGTATTGTTAACATCATAAGCCTGTTTCAGATCATCATCAGTAATTATTACCGCAGAACTTAAATAACGTTTGACTTTTTCAATCATAAGCTCTTCACGTATATGATTCTCAAATTCACGCGGTGTCATTGCACCGGCAATTTTATGCACAAAATTATTGTAAGCGACAGGATTAAATGAACCGGCTTTCCCGAACACAAGTTTTTCAATCGCATTTCTGACTTCATCCTTACTTACAGTTATTCCATCTTTCTCCGCCTGATTAATTTCAACGATTCTTCGCCATCCTTCCTGTTTTAAAACATCCCCGTTAGGCATAAGTTCAGGAGGATATCTTAAGAAGACCTTCATATAAATCATCGCGCCTCTAATTGCATGATTAAGGTCCTCCTGAGTTATTATTCTGTCATCGATTATACCTACCTGTTCAGCTTGTCTTGAATTACTGAATACGTCACCTCCGCGACCATAAAACCAAACAAAAGTTATAATGATCACTACAAGAACGACCCAAAGAATTGGCCGTTGTCTCTTTCTAAAAATGTGTAACATAGTTACTCCGTACTATTTATGTTATGAATTAAATGTTTTTCTAACTGCACAGTCCTGCCTTTCTGGCATACTCAAAAATTCCACCTGAATCAATTACATCTTTCGCAGCGCCAAGCGGTAAAGTTTCAAATGTTTTGTTGTTTGTTTTGTTTACAATAATATTTCCCTCAATATTTATTTCCGCTTCATCTCCGGTGGAAAAAATATCACATAACCTTTCCAGAACTTCCAAAGGATAAACTTCTCCCGTCGCAATACAGTTCCTAAAAAATATTCTCGCGAAGGATTCAGCAATAACCGCTTCAACGCCTGCAGCGCCAAGCGCGACAGGGGCATGTTCACGCGATGACCCGCAGCCAAAATTTCTTCCTGCTATTATAATTGAATATTCGGCTTTCTTTTCACCCGGCTTCATGAAAGGCAGATAAGAATCCGGCAAGCCTGCTAAAGCGTGCGTTCCAAGCTCAACATATTCTTCAGGAATTGTCGGTACAAGGTTCAAAAAATTAGCGGGGATGATCTGATCGGTATCAATATCATCTTTCAGCACATATACTTTTCCTTTTATAATAGCCATTATATTTTAGATTTGTGATTTGTGATTTTAGATTAAATCCCCTCTTGTCGAAGATCCCGAGTATTCCCTCGGGGAGAGGGGTGCCCGCAGGGCGGGGTGTGTTATCAGTTATCAGTTATCAGTTATCAGTTATTCGATGTTCGCGAAGCGCCCGGCGTATTTCGGGCGATGTTCGCGTTAGCGCCCCGCGCCCGGAGAGTTTCGGGTATGCCGGGGTCAGTTATAAGGTCATAAAATTTTTCTTTACTTTTTACTTGATAGTGAACATGAGTACAGTGTTACTTCGTTAGGAAAATTCGATATTGGAACTTTTCTTCATTATTTTAAGTCTCAACTCCGAACTCTCAACTCTCAACTTTCAA
>JAUVKG010000338.1 GCA_030596365.1 Chlamydiota bacterium
GCTAAACCTTTTGATTTAGATGATCATATTATCAGCGCAAGCTTCTTCCATTGGTATACTGCAACCAGCGGACAGCTAAGCGGTCCATGGTTGCCGATCAAAGGACGCGCAAGCTGGACAGGAACTGCCGACTGGTGGAAAACTCAAATCAAGCAAATTATGCTTGCAAATATTGACGTATTATATGTTCATTTAATGCCTTATTCTGAACCACAAAGGCTTAGTTTCTTTCGCGCTTTGTCGGAAATGAGAGAAGATGGATATGATGTGCCGAAAGTCGCGCCGTTTTTAGATCCGATTATTACTTGGGGTTCCTCTGTTTACAGCCTTTCTATAGAATCTAACAGAACAATGATTGTTAACCAGTACATTCGTTTTTTTGATCAATATTATTGGTTTAATACTGATGAATTTGCTGATGATTATCTTGCTGTGATTGATAACAGAGTTGTTTTAGACACATGGCATTTAAGAGTGAATTTTAATAACATTTCTAGTTTCCATAGAAACGATATGGAAGATCCTTTGACTGCAAAATTTGGCGCTGCTCATCCTGTTTTCTCTAACGGAATTTATCAGGTTACAACAGATGCTTCTGATACCTTTTCTTTTGCCGATGAAAAAGTTAAGCAATTTCAAGTGCATGCTTACAGCAGTATCACTGATTACAACAGCATTAAATCCGTCCAGTTAAAACCAGGATATTGGGACCAGAATATTAGAAATCCAGGATATTGTCTTAAAAGAGACGGCGGCGTTAATTATTCAAATGTTTGGAATACGGTGCCTGACCCTTTGACTATTGACCGTGTCTATATTGAAAGTTGGAATGAATATGACGAAGGCTCCGGAATTTATGCGGCTAATCCGACTAATACATACATCGCTTCTTCAAATCCAAGTACGGATTACTGGTCGAGGGTTAATAACCCTTTTGAATACATCCAAACCACTTATGAAGGAGCAAGAAATTTTAGAAGTTCTGAAATATATGCTGAGAATTCTAAAATTTTATGGCATAATATTCCCACTAATATGATTGTCGGACAAACAACTCATTGTACCGTTTATGTCAGAAATACAGGCTTTGATCTCTGGTCCTCAAATAATAATTATTGCTTTGGTCAACGATTAGAGGATGATACAGCTTTTGGACCGGGAAGATATTATTTTGATGACGCTGAAAATGAAGTCGATTTCTATTCCGGCGTTTTTAAAGGCAGACCCGTTAAGTTTAATGTTTATATTACTGCTCCGGATATTGGCGGAGTTTACGATACGCACTGGGGAATGCTGCAGGAATATGTTGCCTGGTTTGGAGAATCAATAACAAACACTATTTATGTTGAGGTTCCGGAGCCGGGAACATTTTTGATTTTAAATTTTGGATTTTGGATTTTATATTTTGTCAAATGTCGAACATCGAAAGTCGAATAAAAATTTATTCCCGACGCCCTTTGGGGCCGGGATCTTAGCTATCGCTTCGACATTTATTATTTATCATTTATTATTTTAAAAGATGCACTAATTAAGGACTGCTTCTTTTATTAACTAAATTAGCAATGAAAAACATCATTATTTTATTTCTTATGTGTACAATTACTTTTAACGCTGCAGCACAATTAAAACTCCCTTCAGTTATTTCTGATAATATGATCCTGCAACGTGAAATTAATGTGCCAATCTGGGGTTGGGCGAAACCTAAAACTTTAGTTACTGTTAAATTTATGAACCGGATAAATTCCACTGTCGCTGACGCCGAAGGTCAATGGAAACTATATCTCGAGCCTATGACTGCAACAGACAATCCACAAAAAATGCTGATTGAAAGTGAGAGCGATATTATTACATTGAAAAATATCCTCGTTGGCGAAGTCTGGATTTGTTCAGGTCAGTCAAATATGGAGTGGCCAATGTTTGGACTCAAAAATCCGGAAAAAGAAATGGCGGCGGCAACTGATTCTAAAATAAGATTTATCGCAATCAATAAATTTAATTTTAAACCTTATGAATGTGACGACTGTATCGCTGACTGGCAGGAATGTTCACCAAAATCTATAAAAAACCGTACCGCTGTAGGTTATTATTTCGCACGCGAACTACGGAAAAAACTTGACGTTCCCGTCGGTTTGATAGAATCCTACTTCGGTGCAACCAAAATTGAAGCGTGGACTCCGGCAAATGTTTTAAACAAATGGCCAGAACTGCGGGAAGAGCTTGCCGAACTCGCAAAATACAAAAACAATAAAAAATTTAATTCTTTAAAAAATACTGAAAAACAAAAATGGTTCGAGGAACTTAAAAAAATCGATAAAGGGTTCGCCCAAAATTGGATGGCAATGGACACTTCTCTCAAAAGTTGGGGAAAAATTAACCTTCCCGCCCCGTGGAATGCTACAAAAAAATTGAAAGATTTTAAAGGATCAGTTTGGTTTCGTAAAAATTTCTCCATTCCCGAAAAATGGGAAAATAAAGCCCTCATAGTCGAACTAGCCGCTATTGAAGAATATAATATCACTTGGCTTTCAGGTAAAGAAATCGGCTTAAGACAAATGCCGGATATGTCATGGTATCATTGCCGTTATGAAATCAATAATTCAGATTTTAAAGTCGGGGAAAATACTATTGTGGTCTGTGATTATAACAAAAATGCAGGCGGTGGACTGACAGGTCCTAAACACATTATGAGAATTTTTCCTAAAGGAGAAATCGAAAAAGCTATTCCCCTTAACGGTGAATGGTTTTATAAAAAAAGTTATTCCGGAAGAAAGCTGCCCAATCCACCTGTTTCTTTGTCTATCGGACGCCATACAATATCAGCTCTTTATAATTCTATGATAGCTCCGGTTATTCCTTTCGGCATTCGCGGTGTGCTTTGGTATCAAGGTGAATCGAATCAGTTGGAACCATATAAATACCGCGAAATGTTTCCGGATTTGATTGAAAGCTGGCGCGAAAACTGGGGCCAGGGAAATTTTCCTTTTTATTATGCTCAAATCTCTCCCTGGAAATATAATAACGGAATCGATTCCGCTTTGCTGCGTGAAGCACAATTGCTTACAATGAAAACTACTAATACCGGTATGGCTGTTACTATGGATATTGGTGATCCTGATGATATTCATCCTAAAAATAAAAAGGATGTCGGGTATCGATTGGCTTTATGGGCACTTGCAAAAGATTATGGTTTTACAAATATTATTTTCTCAGGTCCGATTTATAAAAAGATGAAAATTGACGGCAATAAAATTATCCTGTCTTTCAATTATGCTGAAGGTTTGAAAACACGTGACGGTAAACAACCTTCACATTTTGAAATTGCAGGAAATGATGAAAAATTCTTCCCCGCAATTGCTGAAATTAAAGATGGGAAAATTGTTGTTTCAGCTGATAAAATTGAAAAACCGGTTGCTGTCAGATATGGTTGGAATGATATCGCTGAACCAAATTTATGCAACAAAAAAAACCTGCCTGCATCTTCTTTCAGAACAAAGTAAATTAACATATCCTCTTGTCACACCCCGTGCCCCGCAAATGCCGGGGCATCCTGGATTCCGGCTTATGGATTATTGATGCAAATTCTTTAACCAGTCCAGTAAATGGCACTCAGACAATAATAATACAATAATGGCAATGATAAGTATAATCAATCCAATACAACCAACTTTATTCTTTAATCTTTGCCGGTTGTCATAATTGTGTTTGTGTGTCATTTTAATGT
>JAUVKG010000229.1 GCA_030596365.1 Chlamydiota bacterium
GCATTTGTTCCTCTGTTCGCATTAGCTGTAAGAGAATCGGTAGAGGCATAATATAATGAGTTCTTCACTTATACAAATAAATCTGTCAAGCGTAAATAAAGCAAAGCGGAATAAAAAATCGCAGCAGAGTAAAGCTTCTAACATGATTGGCATCATTGCATTAATAATAATTATTCTTGCTGCAGCCTTTTATCTTTATGTAAATTCAAAAACTAAAAAAATTGAACGGTTGAAAAATGAATATAGCCGCATCGAAAATACATTTGTTGAAGCTAATAAATTCAGCGAATTGAATGATATATTAAATGAAAAAGTTGACACCCTTAATAATTGTAAATTAAGAAGAATTGATCTGGCGGATAAATGGCTCGAATTGGCTAAATTAACACCTGAAAATATTTACCTCACTGGTATTGAAATAATCCCAACTGATAAACACGCCGATTCACAAAAAATTGTAATCAATGCCCGGGCGGATAATGCAGTAGACGAATCCGCTATATTGCAATTTCTTGATATTCTTGAAAGAAGCGTAGTATTGTCAAATTCTTTTAAAGACATTACTCTCTCGGCTGTTTATTCGGATGGTGATGAAAAAGCATTTAGTATTGAACTTTTCGGAAATAATAAAAATAAGAAAAAATAATGAAAAAAGAACAAATAGAATATACTGTTTTAATATCCATCGCCTGCATAGTCGTGTTGTATGTATGTTTTATATTTTTATTAAAACCTCAGTGGGGAAAGTTTAAGAAAAATACCAAGCTGCAATCAGAACTTACGGTAAAGTTAGAAAATGCCCAAAGGAAAATCCGGAGATTGCCGGCCTTAAAGAAAAATGTTGAAAAACTTCAAGCAGAATTGTTGACAGAGGAAAAAAAATTACTGGAGAATGAGTTTGGAAAATTTGTGAAAATGATAAAAAATGCTACTGAAAAATCAGGCTTAAAACTTAATAAAATTTCTCCCGATATGAATGTCGCAATTCCAAGAAGTGAATTCTATACGGAAAAATGGGTTGTAATTGAATCTAAAGCGCCATACCACGTTTTTGGTGAATGGTTGTATGAACTTGAAAAACAATCCTCATACGCTAGAATTGTAAGCCTTTCAGTTAAATCCCAGAAAAAAAATATGGGAATTCACGATACAAAAGTTACAATCGGTTTTCTAACAAAATCTGATACTAAATAATCAGATGAAACTTATTAAATTTATGAAACCTTTTCTGAATATATTGCTTTTAACCTTTTTCGCTGTTGCGCCTCTGGTAGCTTACTCTGATTATGATTCGGCCGGCGTTAGAGATCCTATGGTAAGAACAGTTTGGAAAAAAACTAAAAAGACAACAAAAAATAAAGAGAATACCCAAATCCAAATTAGCCAACAGGATATTTATAATATTCTTAAAAAATGTAAAATTGAAGGCGTAGTCATTTCAAATAATAAACGACTTGTATTGATTAATGACAGATTGCTTGCCGAAGGCGATAAGATATTGCCCGATTATGACGTGTATATTTATAAAATTGATTATAAATTAATAAAATTTTCTTTAGACGGGCAAATAGCATCGTATTCCTTAAGTATATCAAAATAATGGAGAAATACCTTGAAAACTATAAATAAAATATCCGTATTCTGTTTTGGCATATTAGTTAAAAACGCTTTCTTATGCTGCTTTATACTAATTGCTGCAGTGCTTTCATCGGCTGATAAAACTAGCACTGTTCAAACAAGAACCTCGCGAATTAATACTGTTATAAATGACTCTGAAAAAAATGGCCCGGGTGGCGATACTGACAGTGAAATCGATAAAGATAAAACGAAAAGTGTGGATCCTACTTCCATAACTATTGCTCAGAGAATATCAAGTAATAAATTGACAAATGAAGCCGACCTTATTACTTTGAATTTCAAAGATGCCGACCTTAGAAATATATTGCGCATGATTGCGCGAAGCGCGCAAGTAAATATTATTGCCGGACCTGAAGTTAGAGGTTCTGTTACTATGGAATTAAATAAAGTCGGCTGGGAACAAGCTTTGGGACTGGTTCTTAATGTTAACGGATACACTTATTTGAAAGAAGGAAATATTATTCGTGTTATCAGTGCGGGAAATGCTGATAAAGAACCTCTTACTGTCGTTGTTATTCCTCTGAGTTATGCAAAATCAGATGAAATTGCAAAGATTATTAAACCGTTGCTTACTCCTGAAAGAGGTGAAATCCAAAGCGATTCAAGGGCAAATGTTATTATTATTAACGATATTCCTACAAAAATCAGTCAACTCAGTAAAGTGATAAAAAATCTCGATCAGCCAACACCACAAGTGCTTATTGAAGTGAAATTCGTAGAAATACAAGTTGGAAACGTGGACACTATCGGGATCGATTGGAGCGATTTTAGCGATTATGGTGTCGTAATGCACGATGTTATGTACACATTCGATAAAGAAATCAGTCGTGACAAATCACGCGAAAGGGCAAGCGGAACCAGTCTGGCTAAAGCCGATGCCACAAGAGACTATAGTCAGATTAAGGATAGAACTTCCGCGTATCAGTTTTCTCCGGATGATTTCAGACTCGCATTTAGTTTGCTTGCTAACGACCAGAGAGCAAAAGTTATAAGTAATCCTAAAATTCAGACTCTTGATAACAGAAAAGCGATTATCAGGGTGGCAGAAACACACTATAAACCTACTTTTACATATAATAAGGAAACAGGTGCATACGAAATTAATAACCTTGAAGATATTTATGTCGGTATTACATTAGAGGTAACTCCACATATTAATTTGAATGGATATATTACACTTGATATTCTTCCTACTGTCAGCGCACTCGCAGGAAATCAGATTATTCAGGGAGTCGAGGTTCCAATCGTTAACGAACGTATGATCGATGCTCGTGTAGCTCTCAAAGATACATATACTGTCGCGATAGGCGGTATGTTAAAAGATGATTGGGTAACGTCAAGAAATTCAATTCCATATCTCGGTGATATGCCGTATTTTGGTGAATCTGTTTTTGGTTGGGATAGAAAAGAAAAAATAAAAAATAATCTTGTTATTTTTATAACCGCTACTATTGTAAAACCGGACGAGAGCAACGAAAGATGGAACAGACAATTAAGAGAAATGCACATGAAACCGGACGGTAGATTTGAGGACATTATTACAAATTATCCTTCCTGGCACAGACTTGCTTTATCTGATGTTGAAATTCAAGAAATGGAACAAGCTTTAATTATGGATGCTTCAACAAATCGCTACGTAAATGTTAATACAGAACTGTTTCATTCAACAATTGCAAGCGATTGAAACAATTGAAACAATTGAAACAATGACCTTTGAACCTTAAACCTTAAACTTTAAACCTTAAATTCCCCTCCTTACAAATGTGGTACATCCCGAGTATTCACCTCGGGAAGGGGTGCCCAAAGGGCGGGGTGGTTCTTTAACCTTTGACTTTAACCTTTAGACCTTTATCCTAAAAAATCATGATCCCTAAAGAAATATTAAGAACTGCAGTTGAACGCGGAGCTTCTGATGTTCATATTGCCGTTGGAAGACCTCCGACTCTCCGTATTCACGGTTTACTTTATCCGGTAAATGATATATCATTGATTCCGGATGATACAAATTCATTTGTCAGGGAAATATCACCGGAAAAACATCTTAAAGCTTTAGACAAAGAAGGCGGATCTGACTTTTCTTATTTGCTGGACGATAAATACGTCTTTCGTGTCAGTATTTTTAAACAGAAAACGTTTGTCGGTTGCGTAATGAGACTTATTCCTAATGAAAAACTTTCACTTGATGATATCGGTATTAATCAGCAAATTTCACAACTGCTTTCTAAACCAAGAGGGTTAATCTTGATAACAGGTCCTACAGGTTCGGGTAAATCTACCACCCTTGCCGCTATGATCGATTTAATTAATAAAACACAGCAGTGTAATATTATCACTGTTGAAGACCCTATTGAATATAGACATGATCACGCTAAATCTATCATTATTCAACGAGAAGTGGGTGATGATGTTCCTTCTTTTGAAGAGGCAATCGTTAAAGCTCTCAGACAGGATCCTGATGTGATCCTCGTCGGCGAAATGCGTAACCTGGAAACTATTTCCGCCGCTATTCGTGCCGCCGAAACAGGTCACTTGGTTATGAGTACGCTTCATACTACCGGCGCGGCAAGAACTGTTGATAGAATTGTAGATGTTTTTCCTTCAAATAATCGTGATGAAATAAGAACTCAATTGGCCGGAAATTTATTGTGTGTTATTTCTCAGCAGTTAATTCCAAGAAAAGACGGCAACGGAAGGGTGGCTGCTTTTGAAGTTATGCTTAATACTCCGGCGATTGCTACACACATTCGTGAAAATAAAACTTACAGAATCACTTCTGATCTGCAGACAGGTGCAAAACACGGTATGTTTACAATGGATTCATATCTTGTAAAATTATATGTTGATGGTATAATAACTTATCAGGATATGATAGATAAATGTTACGATAAAGAATCTTTGGAAAAAATTCTGAACAATTACGCCCTTAAAAGCAAAAAGAAATAGATTTTTTAAATTTGTTAATATAATATCTATATAGACAGAATCATTTAGTGACAGAATCATTTTGCTATTCATTATTTTGCAGCAACGAAGTAACGCTGTACTCACGTTCAAAATTTACATCAGAATAATTTATATCTACAAAGTAGTAACGTGTTTTTCCACGTTCATGATAATTCAATATTTTTATTTTTTTTCTTAATGATTCTGTCACTAAATGATTCTGTCTAATTTCTTTAATTATTAATGACACGAGAAAATTCGCCTTTTCAATTTAAACTGTAGCCGTTCTCGCGTGCACGGAGAGTTTCGGGTATCTGCCGACCTCAGCGAGGTCAGCTACAACATAAGATTCTTGAAATTCCTTTGAATCACTTCATATAAAAAACTTCCTTCAATGGAATTGCTACCGGTGAGTTATCGGGGTTGCATTCCATAATATCAGCCATATAATTCCACCATTTTTTAATCACTGAATTGTCAGGCAGGTTGGCTGAAGTATTATTATCGGTCAGCTTCTGAACGGCAAAAAGAGTGAGAGTCTCTTCGTCAAGAAAAATACTGTAATCGGAAATTCCTGCTTTTTCCAACTCGGAACTCAACTCCGGCCAAATTTCATCATGCCGTT
>JAUVKG010000053.1 GCA_030596365.1 Chlamydiota bacterium
TGATTAGTTGTGCAAAATAAAAATAAAAATGGTAAAATATACAACAATTAAATGGAGATTTTAAAAATGAAACAAAAAGAAGATATACGCTGGATACAACGCTTTAATAATTACAATAATGCGTTCAATAAATTAAATGAAGCTATTGAATACATTAAACACAATATTTTAGATGAAAATAATCATTCCAAAAAAGAGAATTTGAGTTTGATTTTAAATGATATTGTTAAAGAAGGACTAATTCAACGGTTTGAATATACGCATGAATTGGCTTGGAATGTGATGAAAGATTATGCCCATTATCAGGGGAATGCTGATATTAAAGGCTCAAGAGACGCGACAAGATATGCCTTTGAAGTAGAAATCATTACTGACGGGGATGTGTGGATGGATATGATTAACAGCAGGAATCAAACATCTCATACATACAACGAAGAAACAGCCAATGCAATATTTAAAAAAATTATAGAAGAATATCATAAGACATTTATTGAATTTCAGAAAAAATTGCAGGAAATGAAACAAGAAGAAGAAAACTTATAAGTAGTCGTCCCTTAAAAACTGATTTTGGTTAATAAATATAGGGCTTTTATTAAAAAAAATATAAAATATATTGCAAGTCTTTTGACAATCATTGGAAAAAGCTTGCAAAAAAGATAGTTCAAAATATAAGATTTTGAATAATTCTTCATAAAAGAATTATTGTAATAAAAAAATAAAAATCGGTATAAAGCCAAATTTGGCCGATTAATGCGTTGATTTCACCTTGGCGTAATATAAATACGCCTGCGGTTTATCGCCTTATAATCATCTCAAATTTGACTTTTTAAGGGACGACTAAGCAATTATGAAATACGGACTGAAAGATAAAAATATTCAACAAATAAACTCCGTTCTGACTCAATATAATGAGGTGGAAAAAGCCATTCTGTACGGGTCACGTGCGAAGGGGAATTATCGCAATGGATCCGACATTGATCTTACTCTTATCGGGAAAGGACTTGATTTAACTTTGATTTTCAAAATAGAGAACCAATTAGATGATCTTCTTCTGCCTTATACAATAGACTTGTCAATATTAGATAAAATAGAAAATCCTGATCTTATTGAACATATTAATCGTGTAGGTGTTGTTTTTTATCTGAAAGAAGAAGGCTGAATTCTTTTCGTGCTTTAAAAAGCCCTGAAAGGGCAAAATGTTACAACACAGGGCATCCCACTATTCGCTGGGCACGGCGCCCTGTGCAGAACTGACTATCACAAATCAGCCCTGAAAGGGCGAGAGGATCTTTTCCCTTATGCCCTTATACCCTAAATCGGATTTAGAAAATCCCGCCGACCTTGTGTCGGTGGTTTATAAAATTAATTTTTTTCTCTACCGACACAAGGTCGGCAGGAGAATTTCTTGGCAAAATCTAATTGTTTTTGCAATAATATCATTTTTTCACGAATGAAAAATTAAAATTTCTTTAAAATATTCTTATTGTTCCTTATCCACGAGCACTTTTGGCCTCGGGACAAGTTGTGGTAAAAATTCAATATTTACCGTATTTTATTGCTGCTTCATACATAGCAACAACATTTTCAGTAGGCGAGTTGTCCTGCAAAGCGTGAGTAGGCGCGAAAGCGTATCCACCGCCGGGCATCATAATTTCAAGAGTCTCGCGTGCGATATCAATAGTATCCTGAACCGAACCGTATGCCACGGGTCCTGCGGTAGAAATAGAACCATGAAACGCGAGTTTATCGCCATAATTTTCTTTTAGATATTTTGGTGACATATTAGTTGCTTCGGGTTGAAGTGTGTCAACAACGTTAATTCCCATTTCAATAAAATCATTAAAAGCCCAACTGCTTGAACCGCAGGAATGAATCATAACCGGTAAATTATACTCTTTGCCCAGATCAACAAATTTTTGATGACGGGGACGGATATGCTTTTTGAAAAGTTCGGGACTTATTATCGGAGCGATTTGAGTGCCGAGATCTTCGCCTATAAAGAGCATGTCGATCGCTCCATCAGCTATTTCGAGCGAGCGTCTGATAATTTCAAGTTGAATTTCACATTTTCGGTCAATCCAACGCAGACAGGCATCATCATCGATCATAAGATTAATTAAAGTTTCTTCCATTGAAAAAATCATGCCGGTGCTGTTGATAATATCGCCTGTGCCGGGGTCACCGACTATCAGGAAATAATTTTTATACAGCTCACATTGCTTTGCAACGGCTGAATAATCAAAATCATCAGGGGATGGAACTTTCCAGTTCTCAACAGTTTCTAAATCTGCACCTTTGAGCGGGAAATCACAAAAATCCCAGTAACCGCCGGATTCGTTTGCTGCCCAGCGCATGTGGATGCCCCACATATCAATATGGCGATCGGGAATTTGTGCGTGAAGTTCGGGACCGGCATATGGCGCGGTAATTGATCGGAAGTCAACGTTAAGTGCCTGCAGCAAGCCTTCGTGGTCATCATTATCAAGACCGAAATGCTTCTTAAGGCGAGAGTCAATATCCGCGTTAGCGACGTAATCGATAGGAACTCTGTCGGGTTCCTGATGGCTGAAAGTTAGTTTTGCACGTTGTTTTGAATTCATGGTAGTTGGTTTGTTGGCCACGCCAAACGCGTGGTAAAATTAATGGATTGTCGCGCCGATTTATGTAAATTTTTGGCGCTCGGAGGAAATTGATTTCGATATACTCCTCTATCGAAAACAATTTATTTTCCATGTTTTTGCAAATTAGTTTTTTGTCGAGTGCTTGTTTCTTGTTTATTATTTCTCTGTTTAATTTGGATTACTGACACCTGACACCTGACACCTGACACCTGACACCTGACACCTGACACCTGACTACGGGCCTCGGACCACGGACCACGGATTACGGATTCCCAGGATATGGTTGTTCTTCAATAGTAGGTCCGTTAATAACAAGGATATCAGGTCCGCCCTTAGGATTCTTCTTAAAGCTCGCTCTGTCAATCGCAAGTTTACGCGGCCAAACTGCATTTGTTGAGTTGTGAACATGATATGCAAGTAACATTTCGGAACCATCAGGCGAGAGAATAAACATACCGTTGCCCGGACCGTAAACTTCTTCTGTAGCGCTCAGAATCGGATTACCTTTATATTTTTTCCACGGACCGGTCGGCTTTTTTGATGTCGCATAACCAATCGCGTAATCTTTACTTACAAAGTGGTTGGCTGTGTAAGTTAAATAATAATATCCGTTATGTTTGAAAGTATAAGCACCTTCGGCGACAAAGGCACGAGGTTTGTTTGGACCGCGTTCCCAGGTACCTTCTTCTGATTCGAGGCAGAATTTAATTGTGTTGTTTTTCATAGAGAGCAAATCATTAGAAAGTTCTGCTACAAAGATTTTATTTCCGCCTTCAAGTTTTACAAAATAGATATAAGTTTTCCCGTTATCATCAACAAAAACAGATACGTCAATTTCTTTTGTTTTTTTATGCATCGGCTTTTTAATCTTTTGCTTGAAAGGACCGAGAGGGGAGTCGCTCACGGCGACAATTAAATGCTCTTCAACAGTCGGATACATATAAAACTTACCGTTCCTTTCAAGTACATCTCCTCCCCAAAACCTATTTTCTCCCCATACATCATCTTTATACAATGCCAATCCGTTTGGTCCGGCGCCGCAAGGACCTTCCCAGTTTACCAGATCGGTAGATTTATAAACCGGGATACCCAAATCTGTTAAATGTGTATCGGCGGTACAGTATAAGTAATAAACGTTTTTATATTTCAAAATAAATGGATCACCGCAGGTTTTCACTTGAGTATTTTTATTTGAAAACATTTTTTTTGCAGACAATTTTTCTTTTTCATTTCCCGCAAATCCGCGACGCATATCTACACCCGCTTTCATCATATAAATTATCCCTTTTTTAGATACAAAAACATAATTCCAAAGCGCAGGATCTTTAACAGTTCCCATAAGCCAAGTCGATTTTTTATTCCAGGTACGTCCGTTATCGATGCTTGTAACATATTTTAAAACACTTTTGGAAATCGGGTCGTAACCCGGAACAGCCGGATCGGCCATCTTATCACCCTTTTTATATTTGACATTTTCATCAGTCTGAAAAGAAGAAATTAATCTTCCGTCTTTAAGACGTGCAAGTGCCGGCGCGGCAGCCGACCATTTAGCTTTACCGCTTTTGTTATGAGCTTCATAAACAAGAGGGCGAGCTTTCGACCATGTTTTCCCGTTATTTTTCGAAAAAGTACAACGAACAACTACAAGTTGTTTTTCTGTTTCACCACTTTCAAAATTAACTACAATTTCTCCATTCGGCAGTTGAATAATGCCGGGCATTCCGTCACCTTTTTTACAAGTCGCAACTTTAATTTTCTTTTTGCTCCATGTTTTCCCGTTGTTTCTTGAGTAACGCATTACAATTCCGTGATCGCGTCCATCGGCATAATAGCATTGCAGCATTCCGTTTTGCAGCTGTAGAAAAATCGGTTCCCATACCCCGTCAAGATAATGCGATGTTTTTTTGTAATCTTCAACTATCGAATAATAATGCCATGTTTTTCCGTTGTCATCGCTCGCGTAAACAGGTAAACGGTAATTTACATCTTTATTTGGAAGGGAAATGTGATCGCGGAAAGAAATTATTATTCTGCCGTTTTGAAGTTGTAGTGGAAAAGCATTGGCAAAATCATGACCATTGGTTGTAAAAGCAATTTGTGATGGCTGTGACCAGGTTGCTCCGTCATCAAGACTGCGAATCATTGAAATAGCCACTCCGGCGCCATCTTTAATGCCATGCTCAAAAGTAAGCATTAGGGCGCCGTCTTTCAATTCAGCCATACGGGGATAATTTCCGGGGATAATTCTTCTCTGAGTTTCCCATGTAATTCCGTCATCATCGACAAGCGATTTTGAAAAGGCAGATTCAGGAATACAAAGAAATGCAATTAAAATAATTGCAGAGATCCATAAAAAGTGTTTTATATTCATTTTGTGTCATTAGTTAGTTGATTAGTTATCTTTATAGGTATATTATAGTAAAAAACAATAATAATGCAATGTCAGACAACTTTTTAGCTTAATTTGAGGGCGCTCGAAAAGATTGGTACGTCATTTCGACCCGAAATGACAGCTAAGCAAAAATAATATTGCAAAAATTTCGTATCAAAAATCTTGCTAAACAAGTGCTTTGGAGTCCAAAGCACGTACTTTTATACCAGAACTTATAATCAATCAACAAATTTTATCGGTAACCGTCAACATTTTCTGTCAGTTGATCATACCGGCCCCTTTCGAGCACCCTTCTTAATTAATGTAGTTGCCCGAGAGTGAAGCGAGCAGGTGGCTTTGCTAAATTCTATCGCAAACTCCGCCTCAATTCCGGCACATCATTTGCACTTTACAGTTTCATTTGGTACAATATCATGTGTTTAACAAGTGTATTAGCTTCAGTAATAACAAATATGACTACAAATTCAGAAAATACAGAAAAAAGCACCCCCGATGTGCAAATAAAAGATTCCTTTACCGAAGAGATATTTGAAGAGTTTGTCTCTTCTCAATCAGAATTGTTTTGTGTGCTTGCACCGGTACCGGACTTTATCGGGCATGTCTCACGAGTGCAATACTCTTTTCTTTCAACTGAACGAAGTGAAATATATGCCATCATCTTGAATTTCCTTTTTCTGCGCCGCCGTGCTCACGAAATCGAAAAATATCATAACGATATTTATGACGCAGTTCAATCTACTATTGAAGAACTAACCGGTTCGGATTATACTTTATCAATTTTCCGTGCGGATATGGAACAGCTTGTTTCGTGGAATAATCTTGACCGGCGGCTGGAACCATACAGAATGCAGCGGATTTCCGACCGCAGGCTTCAAAAATTTCTTTACAAGCTAAGCGATGGAACGAGAAGTCTGCTTGATAGTCTTAACTCCTTAGTCGCACCACACGAGCTTGACATAATAATACTTGATCAAGACAATCTTTATGATATTGAAGAATTGCTTTCCCGTGTGGAAGAAATTCGAAGTTCAAAGCTTACAGACGAATATAATTTGCGACGTATCGCACGCTGCTTCGCTGACATCAATGATAAGTGTATGTCGATCGCAACGGAAATTACTGAATTCGGAGCACGAATTGCCGCTTTTAATTCTTCACCTTTTCAACTGGAATCCCTGCCGGAAATTATTGATTGGTTAGATAGATATG
This sequence comes from Chlamydiota bacterium, assembly GCA_030596365.1. GTDB lineage: Bacteria > Auribacterota > UBA3054 > UBA3054 > B51-G9 > B51-G9. The sequence goes on from JAUVKG010000053.1 coordinate 6,223, forward strand.
TTGATCAATATTTGCAGCGGGTTGCAAAACATGGTCCTGAATTGTATCACAGAATACGGGCGTGGAATATCGGATCGTCACGCGAACTGCTTGATATGGCTTTTATGGCAACACGCGAACATTATCTTTCAAATCCTTTTGCTCAACCTTGGGTAGATAAAATGCAGTCCACACGTGAACTCCTGGCAGACACAGTTCCTTTTTTCGCCCCGGAAGGTCTTTTCACAGAACTGTGTCAGCGCGTGAATGGACAGGTTCGCGCCCTTGTTAGAAAAATCAGACAGCATCTTGATGATATTAGAAGAAGAAATATAAGAATTAAAGCCCTTCGCGCGAAAACAAGAGAAGTTATGCTCTGTGATGATGATTCTATCGAACAGATTCGCGCGTGGATGAAAGAACTTATAAGCAGTGCGCATCAGATTAATGACAGGAATGTCGGAACACCGTCACGCCGCGTAGCGCCGCCAAGACCGACATACTGGCGCAAGCGTTTAACGCGCCCTGCATTTAAAAGCAGCATTTTAAAGCCGAACACCGGTTCTTTAGAGTTTAAACGTGAACTTGAAAAATCAAAAATAGCCCGGCTGGGAATATTTATAAACAGCACACTTCTTGAAGGTAAAAAAGAAAAAAATATCTCGGAAATTGAACTAGCGGAACCAAATGATGTTCGCGCGTATTTAGATGCCGTGAAAGTATTTATACTCGGGCGAAAACGTGAAAAGATTCGTTTACCATACAAATTGAATCCACCGGAATCACCGGAAAATATGCGAGCGGAATTTGATGGTAAGAAATGGAAGTTTGTATCACCAAATTATAAGCTTGTTTCAATTAAGAAATTGAAATGATTGAAACGATTGAAACGATTTAATGATTTAAAATAATTATGAACGTGAGTACAGCATTACTTCGTTGGATCTAAACAAAGCACAAAGCACAAAGCACGATTAACGATTAACTATTAACGAATAACAAATAACAATTATGGATTTCGATGAACAATTCCAGGAAGGATCTGACAAATATCTTGAACACCTGAACCTTTACCACGTTCGTGCAGTTCTGAATATTTTAACCGAATCTCCTTTCTTTTACAGAAAAGATGATGTCGATTTGTTCGATTATGTCAGAAGTCATCAGGATGACTTCCACCAGTTCTTTACTCACTTCTTCGGCTGGGAATTATATGTCGATAGAAGAGTCGCCCGATTAATCAAACCGCAGGAATTTAATAACGCGTTAAGGTCAAGTCAACGTGATTTATTCGATCTTACGCGGCGTGATGAATGTACAGCTTTCTTACTCTTAGTCGAGTTCTACGAAAAAACACTGCGGGATCTTAACGCGAGTTACGATGATGAAGGCTCAATCAGATTCCTTCTCGCGGATTTTGTGCAGTATGGAATAGACAGATTTACTGAAGAACTTGGTGATAATGTTCACGCTGATAAAATTATCCTTGAAGCTTGTAGACGAATCTTCCCGAAACTCGTTCGCTATCGCTTTATTGTTCAGGTGGAAAAGGCTGACGTTTCTGCTGATGAAATCCTTCCGGGAGGAATGAAAGAACATGTTATGTACGAATTTTTGCCGGGGATTCATTGTTATCGCCCCGACATTCTTACATTCAAAGAAATAATGAAACTTTACAAACCGATTGACGAAGAAACACCTAAAGAAGACAACGAAGAATAGAACTGGAAAATAAAAAAATGACGGATTTGGTATTACCAGTAGACATTGAAAGTAAGATTCTCTTGATTAGAGGTCATAAAGTAATACTTGACCGTGACCTGTCTATATTGTATGAAGTGAATACAAAAGCTCTGAAACAAGCAGTACGTAGAAATATAGAGCGTTTTCCAAAAGACTTTATGTTCGAGCTTAACAAGGAAGAGTTTGCAGATTGGAGGTCACAATTTGTGACCTCCAAAGGAGATAAGATGGGGTTAAGATATTCACCTATGGCGTTTACTGAACAGGGCGTTGCTATGTTATCAAGTGTATTGAAAAGCAAAACAGCCATACAAATTAATATCAAAATAATGAGGGCATTTGTTAGAATCAGACAAATTCTTTCAAGCAATGCAGAAATTAAGAAAAAACTTGAAGAACATGACAGAAAAATCAACACGCTCATTAGTGCAGTACAAAGGCTTGTGATATCTCCAGAACCAAAGAAGAAGAGGAAAATTGGTTTTGATTCATGAAAAAACGGAAAATTATTTAATTTACCAACTCATTTTTACGAAGAACCTTAAACTTTAAACTTAAAACTTAAAACCGTATACAATGACTAAAGAATTTCAATCTCTTGACGCATACAGCTGCTACGAAATGCGCGAGCTCAGGCTTATTAATTTTCATAATTTCACCGATGAAACAATTGATATCAAAGGCAGCTTGTTTCTTATCGGAAATAATGGAACAGGTAAAACTACTATCATCGATGCTCTGCATCTTATTCTCACAGGCGGTCAGCAATTGACTTATAACGCCGCTACTATTTTCGGGCCGAGATCTGAAGCGGGAAGAACGCTTGCCGGTGTGATTCTTCGTCATGATTTTGAAAGCGGAAAAATTGTTCGTGAAGATGGCGCTGTAGGTTATACCGCACTTGAACTTTGGCATCCAAAAATGAAGCGTGTTTTAACAATCGGTATCGGAGCGTTTGTTCAAAGTCTTGACCAGCGTCCGGAAATCTGGGGTTTTATAATTGATAAACCATTGAAAGATATCCCATTGACAATTCGCGCTAATCCGGAAGAGGATGCTGAACCGCTTTACAGACCGGTTGATAAACGTGAGCTTATCGGGCTTATAGGCAAGCCGCATGTTTATGATATCGGCAGATACAGAACTCAAATTGCTAACAGACTTTTCGGAGGCCGTGAGAATTTTGAGCGCGTTGCCGATTTGCTGAAAGCGAGCAAGTCATATAAAGAGCTTGTAGTTAAGGCAAGAAATTTTGAAGGGCTTTTTGCTTTTCTTCTTCCCGCTCCTGACCACAAAGTTTTTCAGGATATTGAATCAACACTTCATAATCTCGATAAAATTGAAGCTGATTTGAAAGCGATGAAACAGGAAAAAGACCTTCTTGAAGAAGCACTGCAAGTGGTTGAGCGAATTGCCGAAGCACGCGAAGCGATCAGGCGTTACAAATACATTCAGGCTCGTTCTGCTTATGAAAACATTGATAAAGAGGCAACAAGAATTCAGCGCGCGATACACAGATATGAACAGGCAATCGCTGATTCAAAAAATCAACTCGAAACTATCGTTCCGCAACTTGAACAAACGCGATCAGTTCTTGCGGAACTTCAAATCGGTGAACCCGGACGATTGCTTGAAGAGATGAAACGCCTTGAACAGGAAAGGAATCGTGTCAGTAAAGAATTAAATGCCAGAGAGGCGGAAAACGAAGCGGAATCTACAAAATATAATAATATAAAACGTGAAACTAATTCGGCGCGGAATGACCTCTCTGATTTACTACGCGAACAGTTAAGAACTCTTGATAGAATTTCTGTTCCTCAGGTTTCGTCGGATCTTGATGTTAAAGCCTTTGACGGCGCGCTCAGCACACTTAAAGAAGCTTATCGACAGGTCCAATCAAATCAGGAATTGGAAACTACTGAACTTCAACGATTGCTGAATAGATTGCTTGCACAAATTGATCTTGCGGCAGATAAAGTTAATAACAAAAAACAACCGCTCCTGTTACGTAAAAATGAACTGAAACGCGAACGTGAAGAAGTCGAAATGAAAACTATCGGCGCGGGACGCTCTGTAGAATTACTTCCCCGCGTTCCGTCTTACGCGAATTTTGCCGCTGAACTTGAAAGTAAAAACATCAGTTGGTCACCATTGTACCGTCTCATTGATTTTAAGAAAAAAACCCCGCCGCCGCTTATGGACGTTATTGAAGCGTGGCTCGGTGAAGGTTTTCTCGGTACCGTTTTCGTTGAAAAAGATAGACTGGATGAAGTGATTGAACTCGCTTGCGCAAAATATCCGAATATAATAATTGCTGATATTGCCGCGCTAAATAAAGCAAAACCAAAAACCGCGCCTGCGGATTCTGTTGCTTCTATGCTTGACGCCGGAAAAGATAAACTTGTTCGGAAATTTCTTGATATAAATTTAAGCAATATTAAAATAAAAGATACCGACAAAAAAATCAAAACTGGTGATTGGATCGCTCTTGATGGTATAGCTTATCATAATATGGCTTATAGACGTGTCGCTCAGCCTGCACGCGGATTGCTCGGAGTTGTTCGGCGGCAAAAAGCCCTCGAAGCATCTCAGAATGAACGTGGCGCAAAATTCGCTGAGATTGATTCCCGCGCGAAAGATGTTTTTGAACAGCTTGAATCTTTTGAAAATATTTTGAAGCAATTTAAAACAATTCGCGATGATATAGAACAAAGAATTTCTCCATGGCGCGTTGCTCACAGATTTCAAAGATATGAAACATTGACAGCTCAGCTTGAAGACGTTAAAGAAAGAATCTCAAAATTAAAAACCGTTGCGCGACGTTCTCAAAAAAGAATAGATCAGCTAACCGAGCAAATTAATGCTATTAAAGAAAATGAAAACGCGCAAACAACTGGTGACTTGACTAAACAAATCAATAATACTAGAAAACAAGTCATAACACTCGAACGAGAACGAGATAAATGTAACGAAATTATTGCCAGAAACAATGAACGTCTCGATATCACAAAACAACAGGC
>JAUVKG010000181.1 GCA_030596365.1 Chlamydiota bacterium
CTATTTTACTAATAGGGATCATTGTTTTTTCAGCTTCTTCAGCAATTTGCCAATCTTTCATATTGTCCTCATTTGTTAGTTGTTATTAGTTAATAGTTAATAGTTATTAGTTATTAGTTATTAGTTATTAGTTATTAGTTATTTGGACATTATGGACACGATGGACTCCGCCCGCTAATCCATTAATCCATTATAAATAATGTATCATAAAAAGACAAGTGATATTCCGATATTTTTTTTATTAAGGTCTGAATCACTTTTAAGTTTTGGATATATCTTAATCATTTGCTGTGTTTTTACATCTAAAGTGGAAAAATCGTCTCCCGCAATCCATTCTTTAATTTTCCCATCACTCTTTTTTTTGTTCAGTGTTTTTATAATCGCGATTTTTATTTTCCCGCCTTTACCTGATGAACCATATCCATGGACAATTTTAACGATTTTAATTCCGTTCGATTTTGCATTAGCTATCTTTACATCCAACAACCTTCTCGCTTCTTCGACATTAGGAAGATTTTTTTTAATATTTTCGGTTTTGATTTTAGACCGGCGGATATTACCTTTTGGAGCAGCGGAACAATAAGGACAAATTCCCCGTTCAGGCGGATAAGGATTCCCGCATCTTTCACAGACGAATAAATTTGAGTTGTTGTTTTTCATTAATTAATTTGTTAGGTTTAATGGACAAAATGGACAAAATGGACCGAATGGAGCGAATGGACACGATGGACATTAATCCAATAATCCAATAATCCATTATTCCATTATTCCATTATTCCAATTAGGACGCTGGGGACAGCGTCCCTCCATTCCATCATTCCATTATTCCAATATTCCAATAATCCAATAATCCAATAATCCATAAGCTGGAAGCTTATGTTACTTTGGCATTGTCATAACGCAAGTCCATTTATCGAAATATTTTTTTGCGAAATCGAGGATATCTTTCGAAGTGACGTCATTAATTCTATCGGCAAATTCTTTTCCGAAATTAGCACCTTTACCACGATATTCCCACACCGCGGCGGAGCCTGCTATTGATTGAATAGTCTGTCTGTTAAGTTGATAAGGAATTAATGTCGCATTTTTAGCCAACATTAATGACTTCTCCGAAAGTGGAGTAAGCGAAACTTCTACGGCAATGTTTGTCATTTCATTGAAAACTTTTGCAGCATTTTCAGGATAGCATTGTGCCATCATCACAAGGGCACCGGCTTCAGGTTCAAGAACAGTGAAAGCGAAAGTAGCATAAACCAAATCATTTTCACCGCGTAATGCTCTAAAAAGCGGTCCGCCGAAGCCGCTAATGTATTTTTGCATAATTAAAAAAGGATATCGTTCAGGTGAAAGTGTGTTTGGCGCCTGCAAACCGAGAACGACAGTAGCCTGACTTCTTGGCGACGTTTTTTTAATTATTTGATTATTGGCAATTGAGGATATGTCAGTTGGTTTTGGCATAGGAGAAGCCGAAGCATTAAACCCGCCGATTTTTTCATTTAGCAGTTTGATGATTTTAGTTTCATCAAAATTGCCTGCAACAGCAATTACGATATTTGAGGGCTGTAAAATTTTCGTGTGATATTTTTTTAATTTTTCAACATCAAGACGTGTAACGGCGCCGGTTGAGCCGATAGTTTGCATAGCGAACGGAGAATTTTCAAAAAACATTTCTGTGAAATTATTAAAACCTTCACGTGACCATGATTCTTTCTGCGCAGCAATAGCGGAAAGAGTTAATCGTTTTTTCTTCTCAAGTTCATCTTTAGGAAAAGAAGAATTCAAAAGTGTGTCAGAAAGTAAATCAATAATTGTCGGGACATCAACCGGAAGACATCTCGAGCTTCCGGAAATAGAATCACGGTTCGCCCCATAAGAAAGAGACGCGCCAAGCTGCTCTATTGTCTGAGCGATTTCATCTGCCGAACGAGAAGGAGTACCTTTTGTGAGCATACCCGCCACCAAAGCGGAGATTCCGTTATTGTCTATTGTTTCATAAGCGAGACCGCCTTGCAATTGGAGGGAAAAAGCGACGAGGGGCACGGAATTGTTAGCACGAGTAACGACAGTGATTCCATTATTCAGAGAATGTTTTTTAAAATTGAAAGTATTTTCTAATTTCGCGATTTTCTCAATTATTTCTTTTTTAACGGCATTTTTTTCAGGTAAAAGCGCTACAAAGACCATTGCGTTCGTGTCGAAATATTTTTTAGCAACGTGCATCAAATCATTTTTTGTTACTTTTTGAAGTTCAGCGATATATTTCACACCGAAATTAGGATCGCCAAGAGAGATCATATTCCCTCCTATTTCTCCCGCGATACTGCCTACGGTTTGTAAATTACTAAAATGCGAAACAAGAATTTGGCGTCTTGCCCGTTCAATATTTTTATTGTCAAAAGGGTTGTTTTTCATCAATTCAAGCTCTGCAAGAATTGCCTCGACAGCTTTATTAACATTAGTTTCATCGCACGTAAAACTTATTGTAAATACACCGCGAACATAACTTGGTGTCCAGCTTCCTGCAGAAATGGAATAAACCAACTGTTTTTCATCTTTAATTTTTTTAACAAGAGGAGAACTGTTTCCTGATGCGGCCACTTTTGCAAAAAGGTCAAGCGAATAAAGGTCGGGGTCATTAAGTTTAATTGACGGGAAGCCTATTTCGACGTGAGCTTTTTGAACATTAAATCTTTTAACAGCTTTACGCGAAGATATCATTTTTGGTTCAGGAGTTAAGAGCCACTGCATATCTCTTCCGCGTTTAACTTTTGCGAAGGTTGATTTCAGAACGTCATCAAGTTCGCTGCGATAGACATCCCCTACAATAACTATTATCATATTATTAGCGACATATCTTCTGGAATAATAGTCAATAATTTCATCACGGGTTACACTTTTGAAATCTTCTTCATAGCCGATAATTGGAATGCGGGCTTCATTTTTCAGGAAGATTGTTTCCTGGAAGAGTTTCCACATTGCTCTGCCGGGTTCTTCTTCGCCCATTTTAATTTCCTGAACGATAACACCTTTTTCACGTTGAACTTCATTAGTGTCAAAAGCACAGTTTGCAAGCCAATCAGAAATTAAGTCTGCAGCTGTTTTCCAATGGTCTCGTGTAGTTTTTATGTGGTAACAAGTGTGATCGAGCGAAGTATAAGCATTAACTCTGTCGCCTGTTTTTTTAAGGAGCATATTGGATTCCTGCTCAGTTCTGTTTTTAGTTGTACCTCCGCTGACAAGGTGTTCAAGATAATGGGAGACACCGCAACCGAGATATTTTCCTTCATAAATCCCGCCTGTTTTCACATAAGCATAAACAGCAACAGCCGAAGAGTCATGTTTTTCAGACAGAATAACTTTCATACCGTTATCCAAAGATATAATTTCGCATGGCAGCGGCGAGAGAGAGATTTTATCATTTGCGCCGGCAATAGCTGCAAGTAAAAAGGTTATCAGAAACGCGATAGTTTTGATGTATAAATATTTCATAAATATTTTCAGGTTAATAAAATTAAAGTAATGTGTTAGATTCAGCCTGTAGGACTTGTTCAATTATTGAGCAACACTTTCAGCGTTGTTGTTATTTCCCCCTTCCTTTTCCCCACGGCGGTGCCGTGGGCTACGTTGAATTTGCCTTTCAGGCAATATTTATATAAGACTCTATTGTTTTTACATACAACCCAGCCACTCAATTGTATTTGCATATATTAATGTAATATTATACAATAATTCAAATATTATTGAAACACTTACCCAAAACAGGAATTAAATTATGAAAAAACTAACTAAATCCGCTGAAATTCTTTTCGATTATGCCCGCTCAATACCTGTTATTGATACTCATGAGCATATACCCGCAACTGAAAATGATTATATTTCCACACCAATATCTTTCGGTGAGTTGTTTATACCTTACATCGTGAATGATTTGTATTCATCAGGTATGGATTTTGACACCAAAGGCAATATGAGAGCGGTTCCTTTTTATCTAATCAAAGACGACTGGGATGCTTTGGAACCGTACTGGAATAATGTTAAACACGGAAGTTACGCTCGTCCCCTGCTCATAGCATTAAAAAAGTATTACGATGTTGACGATTTAACACGTGATAATTATAAAGATGTTTTAACAAGAATAAATGAAAATAATAAGCCGGGAATTATTAAACGCGTAATGCAAGATGACTGCAATATCGTAAAATCGATAAACTGCCGGAACGAAGTATCCAAATATGAAAATGGTTTTGTTCTTTCAAATATTTCCTCGCCATCACTTGTCTGCAATTCCAAAGCCGGAATAGATATTATGCTTGAATATTGCGGTAGAGATAAAATAAAAAACATTGACGAATTAATTGAACTTGGAAACGTATGGATGGAGAAAAAAGCTGCTGAAGGAGCGATCGAATTTAAAGGCAGAGCTAATCCGGTTGGCAAACCCGATAAAGACAAGGCGGAAGCGGAATTACAACGTGTTTTAAATGGGGAAAATTTAATTGAATGGGACACACAAAATCTTACTGCTTACATTTTCGAAGATAATATTCACAAAGCTGCAGAACTCGATCGACCGGTTGCAGTTCACACAGGCGTTTGGCACGATTTCAGAAATTTGGATGTAGTTGACACCTTAAATATAATTGAGCGAAATCCTCAAACCCGGTTTGACATTTATCATCTTGGGATTCCCAACACCCGGACAGCAGTGCAAATCATCAAGAATTTCCCAAATGCTTATATGAATTTATGCTGGGCGCATATAGTTGCACCTGAAATGCTTATACAAACGATGAAGGAAGCGATTGATATGGTTCCAATGAACAAAATTTTCGCTTTTGGGGCTGATTACGTAAGGGTGATTGAGAAAGTTTACGGTCATCTTCAAATAGCGAAAGAAAACGTGTCCATAATTCTCGGTGACAGAGTTGATCAGGGACAGATGGACATTGACACAGCCGAAGAAATAATGTTGAAATGGTTTTACAAGAATCCGGTTGAATTTTATAGAATAAGTTAGTTTTTTGACACGGATTTAATATTTTCACCACATAAGTAACATAAGGAAACATAAGTTTTTTTAATTAGCCACGAAGACACTAAGAATACAATATTATTTTTTGACACTAATTTCAAATCTTTCAATTTATAAATGAGAAAAACTATACACATTTTTGGATTAGCGATTGCTTTGTTATTTTCTACAGGTTGCGGTAAAAAAGAAGACAATCTTGATGATCAATTACTTTCAAAATCGAAAGATATCGTAGCAGCAGCAACTGAAAAAACTACCAAAAATCTACCTGCCGGTAAAATTGAAACCATTGATGTGAAAATCCGTCGTGGAGTAATTTTGCGCGGCAATGCGATTTGCAGCGATGGAAAAATAATAACAAATTTTACTTTTTGCGCGACTCCGCGCGGCCTTCATGAAAGCCAAGGTAATCCGGGGCATATCAATGAAATAATAATGACTGATGAAAAAGGTAATTTTGAAATTGATGGTTTGTTACCGGAACATTATAAATTTAAGATATCAACAGATAAAGTTGATCCAATAACAACAAATTTAATTTTATATTCAGATGAAGAAAATTACTTAGAATTGGTTTTCCCTAAAAGACCATTCATAAATGTTAACGGCATTGTTTCATACGAACAGTCATACGAGCCGGCTTCCGGAATAGAAATTGAATACGCGCCGAAAGGTTATGAGAAAATCAAAGCCGTAACCGATAAAAACGGCAAGTTTAATATTTCTTTGCCAATCATAAAGCGTCATAGTTTTTATTTAAAAATTAATGAACCCGGATATGCAAAAATCCAATATAGAATATATAAATATTCAGGTGAAACAGTTAGACTGTTATTGCGAGAAACAGGTATTCTCACCGGATATGTAGAAAATGAAGCTGGCGAACCGATTTCCGGAGTTCGAATAAAGATTTGTCCTGAACACTCAAAAACCATAATATCCAAAATAAGTTTTTCCAATCAGGATGCACAATGGAGAAACGCATTTTCATATGAAGATGAAAGTAAATATCCATCAGATAAAAGTGGAATGTATATAATTTCAAATGCCGCAGCTAAAAAAACTTATAAAATCAAACTCCGTGATTACAATATAAATTTTCAGATTTTCAATAAGAAT
>JAUVKG010000328.1 GCA_030596365.1 Chlamydiota bacterium
GTATAAGGAAGTTTATCGTATGGGTCATCTCCTGAATGAATATGTAAATCAGCACGAAAAATCATGTTTGGATTTTGGATTTCGGATTTCTGATTTTGGATTTCGCTTTAGCGCCCGGCGAATGCCGTGTTGTTTTTTTTCAGAATATCGCCGAGATAGACATAACCATGGTATTTCAATCCTTTAGGATTAAGATATCCGCGACAAAAACACCCCTGCCCTGTCGCGGATGCGCTTGGCCACCTTTTTCCCCGAGGAGCGTGCGCCAGGGGCTATCTTAATTTTGCCTTTCAGGCAAAATACTTTATTCAAGTGGCGTCTAATAGTCCTCACACTTATCGAGTGACAACTAATTCATTAGCCGCTGGCAATTTCTTCGCTACTATCAGCTTCTGATTTTTTGGATGAACAAGGGGAAGCGATCAAATTATAGAGCCACGCAAAAATCGCGCCGACAATTAAACCGTCCGCGAGCGCCCAGATCAAACCAATAATGCTCCCGAGAGGAGTTACGGTATATCCTCTGTAAATCCTGCTAAGGAAAATTATTTGTTGCGACGGGCCGTCAAAGAAAATGATCCACCAGGTACCCAGGAATATTCCAATTCCCCAAACCAGTGCAAATGTAAGTGCGAAAGCTTTAACATTTAGTTTCATTTTTCCCTCCTTGGTTAACTTTACTACAATAATATCAAAAAAATATTTAAATTGCAAATTAATCGGGTTAAATTAATACTTATTAACTGTTCTGATATTTTTTCCTATTTTAATTTTGGGATTACCAAAACCATGGTAAACACAAATATTATTAGATTTACTTATCAGTTTTTTGTCTAAGCTGCGGATTGTAAACAAAACCGGTTTATCGTAGTTCACTCCATTCCATGATTTCGCGTGAAAAGCAATAAATTCCGGTGATTCTATTACAAATCCAAGTGGCGGCAACAATGCTGTGCTGCCATCTTTACAAATGTACTTAAAATCTCTGTTACTTCTGTTAACAACAGCAATAACTTCATTCTGTCCAAAAATTGTCTGTGTGATTTTGTAATCCGGCGAAAGATAAGCAAAATCAGTTATAATCATTTTAGCGGTAATTTCATTCAGGGGCGAAAGAATTTCGTGAGTATTTTTCAAGAAAATATCAAAAATATTCATACCTTCTGCCCAGCCGTTTTCCGCGTTACAAAAGACTGACATATCAGCCTCTTCTTTTTCTGCGACTTTTTTCGGCGGCAAAAATTTGATATCATCTTTATTTATTTCTATTGTGCCTATTTTGTATCTTCCTTCTCCATCACGTTTTCCCTGAAGAACAACGCGAGCTCCATTTTGAGTTCCATAAACTCCGGTCATAATATCAAACTTCCCTTCCAAACCATCAGGAACTACAACTGTAAAAGGACCTTGTTTTACAACGCCTTTATTCCATTTAGCTATTTCCGGTTTCGGAGTATAATCGTTTTGAAATTTTATACTGCCAATTGAATCGGTGAAATGCGTAAAAATTTCCCACTTTCCTTTTAACTGACCGTTAACTTTCCAATCATAAGTAATCGCAAATTTCCGGTGACCTTTTTTCTCAAATTTTTGTACTGAAGGTGAGAGTGGCAGTTTCCATATTTTTGATCCTTTCCAATAAAGATGATTGCCCATTATTGCGTGATAATTCAGATGATTTCCTGCGCTGATATGTGACAAAACATAATCTGCAGCAGCGTTCATATCATAACCATATTTTCCGTAAGCCGCAATGCAGTCGTTATAAATCATATTAAAAAGTGGAATTTCCACCGCGCCAAGATACAAAAGCAAATTTTTACCATGATAATATCTGCCTTTTACTCCTGCAATACCTTCAAAAAAATCTGCATGCGGAATTGCCCATTCTTTTCCGCACTCCGAACCAAAAGTTCCAAAAAGGTCACGTGAATAATCCGACAATTCCTGTTTGTATTTTATATCATCCGATTTAGTCAGAGGATGATCTTTGCTGAAACATTCAAGCGGCGGAGCAGCAAAAGTTACATCTATAAAATAAGAGTTAGGATTAATTAATTTTTTTACCGCAGGAAGATTTTTATCAGGGCGCTTTGCTAACTCAAGCGATTTTTTTGAGCAGATAATGTAACATTTCCCTCCTGCCCATGTCCCGCCACGCACAAGATCACCCTTTTGGTCACGCATGATGTAATCTTCATTCCACGATGGAGCATCGAGATACATATCCGAATAATTATCGTGCAAACAAAAAAGATACCCCAGTTTTTTTACACGTTCCGAACAATCGGCAAGTCCTTTGTTTCCGCCACATTCAGGAGCAGCGGGAAGAATATCAGGATGTTGATTATCGTAACCCCGGTTTATCCATCCGCCCAAAGTAAAGAGAGCTTTATCTATTTTCAGATCATTTTTAAGATGTTCGGCAATTTGTGCTGCTTCATCAAAAGTCCAATGGGTATTAGCGTGTATTTCTTTGCTGCTGTCTTCAGACATTGATCTTGAAAGAGTTGACCACAATTTAATATTAGGCGCTCCGAAAAGTTTTTCCGCTTCGGGATATTTTTTCAGTTTTTCGTTCCAGGTAACAAGCCAACCTTTTTCTTTTGCTTCTTTTCTATATGCTTTCGCGATTGTGGAAAAATTTCCTTTTCCCAAAAATATTAAGCGAATCGATTTTGCGGTTTTTGAAAGTGTAAAGGAAAAAGAAATGTTTTGTTTGTAAGAAACAGAAGAATTCTTTACGAGTTCTGATGTTAAATCTGCAACAACATTCGGGTCATGCCAGGAAACAAGAAGTTTCGACCCCAGTTTCGAAAATCCCATCATTTCCAAATCCAGAGATTCATATCCAAAAGTATGAAATTGTTGTGTGAAGGCGACACCATTATTGGATGGAATAAGCATCCCCATTCTTACAGGAGCAATAACATAACCTTTATCTTTGTCAGTAATATTAAAAAGATTAATCTTAATGTTTTTTTCTTTCCGAGATTCATAAGAAATATCAATACTTTTACCGTCAGGAAGCAATTGAAAAGTGAGTGATTTATCATTTTCTTTATTGATAAGTTTCAATAATTTATTCCGTTTCTTAACATCAAAATTATCCGTTTTAGATTTCTTTTCGCCGAAAGGAGTTGATTGCCAGACAACTCCGCTTTGCTTATCCAGGACTTCAAAAACGCCATTCCGGGTTACGGTGATTTTCACAAATTTGCTTTCAATGGATTTTTTTGATGCCGCAAATGTTGTACAAGCGGCGCTCAAAATTAGCAGGCTAATAATTAAATATATTTTTGAATTGTTGGAGTTCATCGCTTTAGCGTGTGTTTTGTATTATTCAATTTAATATCTGATCGAAAAATGCATTAACCGTTTCAACGGTTTAAATGTTATAAATCAACTATTCGTAAACGCTTCGAAAATTGCCACAGCATTTTCTGCAGGAGTACCGGGTTGAATCGGTTTTGCGGGAGCCAAAATATATCCACCGCCTTTTCCCATTTCTCTGTATAATTTTTGAACTTCAATTTTGATTTCTTCCGGAGAGCCGAAAGGAATAGTGCTTTGGCTGCCAAGTGCTCCCCAGAACGTAATTTTATCACCCCATTTTTTCTTTAGCTCGTATGGGTTCATTCCTGCTGCTTCAGGCTGCACACTTTCCAGTACATCAAGTCCTATTTCAATAATGTCCGGCATTATTTCAGCAACCGAACCACAGCAATGGCTAACAACTAATTTTCCACTTGCGTGAACGGCATCGTAAATTTTTGACCATTTGGTGTCCTGTATCGCAAATAGGGTTATATTTGACGATGGTATTCTGGATGCACA
>JAUVKG010000089.1 GCA_030596365.1 Chlamydiota bacterium
AGCGATTAACTTTTCATTTTGAGCCATTAAATACCTGTTTTGAGCTTCCATAAGCGCCAGTCTTTTTTCGTATTCCGCCAGAGTTTTCGTGGTAACTACAGCCGCACCGGTGGCGGGATTATAGTCAGCATATTCTTCATGCATTCTGGCTTTGTGTACTTCATAAACTTCACCTGCAACCATGCCGAGTACAGCACCGGTTCCAGCGCCAATACCAGCGCCTATAGCCACACCGACTCCTCCGCCTGCCGCACCGATGCCGGCTCCGATTCCACCGCCTATAAGTGCGCCTATAAGAGTTCCGCGTTGAATATTTGTGCAACCGGACAATAAAGCAATTGCTAATAATACACAAGTAATTTGGCGTTTCATTCTGTTACCTCCGGAGGAAGAACGTTATTTTTCTTCATTATAATTTTATGAGTTAAGATATAAATAATAATTATTGTTACAACAAACAATAAAATCCATAAATATTGTTCGTGTAAAAAGTCTTTACCTTTATGTACCAGTTCTTTATATGTCATATCACTTGCTAAACTCGCAAGATAATATCCTGTTCCGGCAAGAAGAGCCGTCCAAATACCAGCGCCAAGCGTGGTATAAAAAGTAAATTTTCTAAGCGGCATTTTCGACAATCCAGCCGGAATAGAAATCAATTGTCTAATTGCCGGAAGCAGTCTGCAAACAAAAGTTGTAATATCACCGTATTTATTAAAAATCTCTTCTGCGCGTTCAACTGTTTCAGGTTTCAAGAAAAAGTATTTGCCGTATTTGTATAAAATAGGGCGCCCAAGTTTCAAAGATAAATAATAATTAATATAGGCACCAACAATTGATCCTAATACACCGCACAGAATAACAATTATCAAATCCAACATCGGATTGCCAAAAAGCAATTCTCCTCTGTACGCAAGAAATCCTGCCGGAACCATTACTACCTCACTTGGGAATGGAATAAAAGAACTTTCAATTGTCATCAAAACAAAAACAATTAAAAATCCCCACAAGTGAGCATGTGCTGCAATTTGTTCAATATATCCAACAAGTATATCTGTCATATTTTTTTACTATATCGAATTACAATAGCGCAGCATCAACCTTGCAGATTCAGCGGTTCTACGCGAAAGCGAAAAGTCGTTTCCTTTCCATCAATATTAAGCGTTAGCATTGTGTTCAAACGCGTCAATAGAAGTCTGTATGGAATTTTAACCTCTTCATCACCAAAAGCAATTGCTACATTGGTAGTATCCAGCATATCTCTTACATTATGAACAGCTTCAAGAAGCTTTTCAAACCTAATGATTTGGTCTAAAAATTTCTTGTTAAAGAAATACTTTTTACCGCATTCTTCGCAGGTCAATACCTCGTCAGGTCCCATTTTTAAAATAGAAAACGAAATATTTGCGTTACAACCAGTACATTTAAATTCTATATGGTTTGCATCTGAGTATTTTACAGAAGTCATAATTTCCAGCCGGGATTTACATCGGAATTAAAAGTTCAAGTATAAACCGATATAAAATTATAGCAAATCAAGATTTGAATTGCAATATCACGAAATGTCAGAAGTATGCCGCACTTCCAAGTGCGAGCAGTTATTAGTTAATGGTTAATAGTGAGTGGCGGGGGATGTTATTCAGGTGTCAGGAAATTCATTCCGATTAATCGGAATGAATTTAGTATTTATTTTATCCTTGAATGTTCGGTGTCAGGTGTCAGAGATCAGGTGTCAGAGATCAGGTGTCAGGTGTCAGAGGGCAGAAGTCAGAAGTCAGAAGTCAAAGGTCAAACTATTAACTATTAACTATTAACTATTAACTATTAACTATTAACTATTAACTTTTAACCCCCGCCAATAGCGGGGCAGGATTCAACTTCTCCTCCCTAAACCAATAAAATAAAGAAGTTGCAGGATTGAGCCTAATGCGGCAGCCACATAAGTTAACGCCGCGGCATTTAATACATTTTTCACACCTTCGGATTCATCGTTCGTGATAATATTACAATTAATTAACGCCTTTTTAGCACGACGGGACGCGTTATACTCAACAGGGAGATTTATTATCTGTAAAATAACTATCGCGAAGAAAAATATAACAGCAACATAAACAAGCATTGTCATCTTGAATATTATTCCTATAATAAGAATTGGCCATGCAAAATTACTAATCGATGCCAATGGAACAATTATACTGCGTAAAGCAAGCGGGATATATTTTGTTGCCTGCTGCAATGCGTGACCGGCTTCGTGGGCTGCTATTCCGACCGCCGCAATCGATTTCCCTGAATAAATGTCAGGTGAAAGTCTTAGTTCTTTGCTTACAGGGTCATAATGATCACCTAACCATCCTTTTGTAGTCGTAATTTTAACATTTGTCAGACCGTTACTGTCAAGAATTTTTCTTGCGGCCTGAGTTCCTGTTAAGTTTGATCGATTAGCAACACGACTGTACTTCGCCATAGCATTTTTAACTTTTGACTGTGCCCAAAGTGCAATAAGAAGAGAAGGTATTGCGACAAGAAACAAGTATGTCGGATTGAAAAAAATCATAAATCTTTCCTTTTAAAATTAAAAGTTTTGTTTTTTAAATTCGCCGGCATTAATTCCATGTTTCGCAATTCGTAATCCCATCAGACGTTCTGTAATTCCTAACACTCTTGCTGCCTTTGCCATATTGCCTCTTGAAGATTTGATAGCATCGACAATAAGGTCATACTCCACATTATCAAGTGTCGTTTTCAGGTCACCAACAAGGGTTGTTCCTGTCGCTTCCGGTGTTTGCAAAGTCGGCGGTAAATGATAACTATGAATAGCTTCATCATCAGCAAGAATTACTGCACGCTCGATGCAGTTTTCAAGTTCACGAACATTTCCGGGCCAATGATAGCTCATAAGCATATCGATTGCAGGAGTCGTAATTCTTTTCACCTTTTTATTATTAATCTTGCTGTACTTTTCAACAAAGCGGTCTGCAAGAAGCAGTATGTCGGTTTTTCTATGCCGCAACGGTGGAATATAAATTGGAAAAACGTTCAAGCGGTAATATAAATCCTGTCTGAATTCTCCTTTTTCCATAAGCTCTTCAAGATTCCGATTTGTTGCGGCAACGACCCTTACATCAGCTTTAATAGTTTCATTTCCTCCGAGACGTTCAAACTCACGTTCCTGCAGAAATCGAAGAAGTTTTATCTGCGTTGCAGGTGAAAAATCCCCTACTTCATCAAGGAAAATACTTCCTCCGGAAGCCATTTCGAATCTGCCTTTTCTTGTTCTGAGTGCTCCTGTGAATGCTCCTTTTTCATGACCGAAAAGCTCGCTTTCAACAATTGTCTCAGGTAACGCGGCACAATTTACTTTTATAAAAGGTTGCGAATCACGCAAACTGTTGTAGTGTATAGCATTTGCCACCAACTCTTTTCCTGTTCCGCTTTCGCCGCGAATAAGTACATTAGCCGAACTTTTAGCAACCCGTGCTATCAGGTTGAAAACATTTTGCATCGTGTTAGAATTCCCAATAATATTATCAGGCCGAAAACGTTCTTTTAATCTTTCACGAAGACGATTATCCTCATCAATAAATTTTTGACGTTCTTCTTTTACCGCCTGCCTGAGTTTTACCGCCTGAGCAATCATTGAAGCAATGATAGATAAAAGGCGCACATCTTCTTTTAAAGAAATCTTGTCATTAAAAAGTCTGTCCGCACTAAGTGCACCAACAATTTCCGTACCGAGTTTAATTGGTACACAGATAAAAGAAATATCTTTTTTATTAATATTATTTCTCGCTCCTGTGATATTAAGAAATTTCGGTTCCTGTGAAATCCTCGGGACAATTGCCGGCGCTCCTGTTTCAACAACTTTTCCGGTAATCCCCTGCCCAATTTGGTATTTCCCTTTTTGACGCTGACTTTTAGATAGACCATAAGCTTCTTCAATAAAAATTTCGCCGGTATCACGGTTGAGCAGTGTCAACGTTCCACGCATCATCCCCATACGTTTAGCCATAGCTTCCTGAATTTGCCCAACAACATCACGCAGGTCCAAACTTTTCTCAAGCGCCTGGCTAATATCAAAAAGAAGATGGAGTTCTGCCACCTCACTTCTTAATTCAGATTGATTGATTTTTTTTCTTGTCATTTACTTTCCTTATTACATTTTTGTTATTTCCTACCATATTGTATGATATCATGACAAAAAAGTCAATTGCAAAATTGCAAAATTGTGGAATTGTGGAATTGTGGAATTGTGGAATTGTGGAATTGTGGAATTGTGGAATTGTGGAATTGTGGAATTGTGGAATTGTGGAATTGTGGAATTGTGGAATTGTGGAATTGTGGAATTGTGGAATTACGGATCACGGATTACGGATTAGTATTGACAATAATAACGTATATAAGTATAATGGATGACTTAAACCAGATTTATTGTATCGATATTCAAATATATATAAAATGTTTTCTGATAAAAACACAAAAATTCCCATTGTCTTTTTCACGTTCTGTAAAAAAAACGCGGGGGCTTTGTTATTCTTACTCTTTATTACTGCTCTTCCACTTACAGCTAACGAAATATTAGATAGCGATGTAATGGAAACCACCGCTTCAACGCGTTTAAACAGTGATTCGGAAAAATTAACCGGGCGGCAAATCCCGAAAGCAAGTACTGAGATACACAAAATCACTACAGAAATATTACATCAACAGAACGGTAATGTTGAGTATTATTATCACGAAATATCCAAATCCGATACCACAAATAACACAGCTGATATTTCTCCTGTCGCAGTTCCACGAAAAGTAAATATTATTTCCAACACCGAAGAATTGCCTAAAACTCCCCGCATAAAAATTGAAAAGAAAACTCCTCAAATAAAAACAATAACTTATGTTGACAGCGTAAACATTGAAATAAAAGCCTTGCCGGACAATGCGCCCCTGCTTTCTGATAAAATCGGAATGAAGGACTCTATAGAACCATTCAACAGAGCCATGTTCAAGGTAGATAATGTTATGTTCACTTATGTTTTTCACCCGATGAGTAAAGCTTATTCTTATGTTGTCCCTGAATATTTCCGAAATGGGTTTAAAAGAATGGATTATAATATTCAAATGCCCAAAAGACTTTTTAATAATCTGCTTCAGGCAAAGTGGAAAGGCGCAGGTATTTCTTTTTCAAAATTTATGGTTGATACCACTGTTGGTGTTGCCGGTTTTTACGATCCTTCACACAAATGGTTTGGCTGGGAAAAATATGATGAAGATTTGGGACAGTCTCTTGGAAAATGGGGTGTAGGTCCCGGATGTTATGTTTATATTCCCATAATCGGTTCTTCATCTGTTCGTGATGGACTCAGCCTTATTGTTGATGACCAGATGGATCCGAGAGCCTGGATTCCTTTTGGAGGATCCGGTATAAGATTTGTTATGAGATTCAACAATTTCACATTGGATTCATACGGTATTGAACAGCAGTTAGAGGAATATTATGATAGTTATTCTTTAAAAAGAGATTTCTGGTATATGAAAAGAACTGCCGATATAGCAAAGTAATTATATTAAAATTATAAATGATAAATTTTAAATCCCAAATTATTTTTTCCCTTCTAATTGCTAATGTGTTATCAGGTATAACCGTCAAACTTGACGGATACTCCAATCAGGGACCTCATGTTGATACTTTAAGATATGTCTCTCTTAAAGTTAAAAAATGGGAATTTTATACAAATGGAGAAAAAAGATCAGTTAAAGTCTTGAAAAATAATGATGATATCGAACTGACTTATAAACTATGGCTGCAGGATAAACCCGCTCCGCTTATAATTATAATTCCGGGGCTTGGCGGCAATTATGTTGGAATTGCACCTACCGCTCTTGCGGAAATTTTCTTTAATAAAGGAAGTTCTGCTTTAATCATAAGCAATCCGTTTTCCTGGGAATTTCTTCTGAGCGCATCGTCAAGACTCACTCCCGGCTTTACGCCTGTTGATGCTCGCGACACTTATAAAGCGCTGAATATTATTATTAAAGACGTCGAAAAAAAATACGGCAAAAATATTTTCCCGAAAAAAGTCCTTCTCGGATATTCTCTCGGTGCACTTAACACTTTGTTTATCGCCGATATCGACTCAAAAGAAAAAAAAATAAACTTTGACAGATTTGTCGCTTTAAGCCCGCCGGTAAATCTTTTATACGGATTAAACCAACTTGATAATTATTATGATTTATGGAGAAAATGGCCGGATGATAAAATAGAACAAGTTAAAAACAAAGCTATTTATTTATTTGAAAATCCACCTGCATCAGGAACAAACAATTTGCCTATTACATCTGAAGAAGCGCAATTTGCCATAGGTGTTACTTTTAAAATCATACTTGAAGAGACTATAGAAGCTATACATTCAAGAAAAGACTTTGGCGTACTCAAAATTCCATTTAAATCTTCAAGCCGACGTAAACTTGAAAAAGAAGTTGAACGTATGTGTTATAAAGATTATCTAAATACTTTTCTAAAAGCTTCTTATTCTGATTTGTTCGGGAAAAACTTCTCTATTAAAAAATTAAACAAAAAAGCAAGCCTGCCGGCAATCCAAAACACTCTTTTGACTAATCAAAAAATTAGAATCATACACACTATTGATGATTTTTTACTTACTAATTACGATCGTAAATGGTTGAAAAAAGTTATGGGAGACCGATTGCTCTTTTTTAATCATGGGGGGCATCTGGGATATTTCAATAATCAAACTGCTCAAGATTACATTATAAAAGCTATCAAAGGAGTAAAGTTTAATAAAAATACTACAAAAAAAATCCTGACAGCAGCTGCAAAATCTAACATTATTAAAGCAGAAAAACAACTTGTAAATGATTTTGACTCCACCGTGAAGGAAATAGACGTTTCCGTTAATCCTAATAATAATAACTTCAATCTACCGCCAAACGCTACTGCAACTATAGTCAGAGTAACTGTCAAGCCAAAGAAAAAAGCACGAAAGAAAAAAAGTATTGGCCGCAAAGGCATTATTCTTGAAACAATGGAATAATACTTTTAAGTTGGTAGTTGGTAGTTGGTAGTTGGTAGTTGAGAATTCGATATTGAGACTTTCTTAAACTTGAAAATTGGTAGTTGAGAATTCAAAATTGAGACTTATATTTAATACCAAAGAGAAATCCCAACTTCGAATTTGCCTAACGAAGTAACACTGTACTCATGTTCATTTTCAAGTAAAAAGGATGAAGTAAATGCTAAATTCATCCCGAGGCGTTAGCGCACTCGGGACGAATTTCCTGACACCCCGCCTATGGCGGGGCAAGCCTGACATTTATCCCGCCGTGGGCGGGACCTGACACCTGACACCTGAATTAGGGCAACCACATGGGATGCCCCTACTGACACCTGATAACTGATAACCGATAACCGATTATCATGCTCTCATACATCTTCCTTCTCATTTCTGCTTTTTTAAGCGCATACGTTCTTGGCGCGTTTCAGTTTTATATGCTCGAATATCTTGTCGAGCAGTATGGGGATACAAGCCGTGATTGGCTCATTCAAACAATTTCAGCAATAATTACAATCGGTCCCGTGATTGTTTATGCTGTTTCTGCTCCATTGGCTGCCTCAATAAGAAAAAGCCGCGTTATGGCGTTAGGTTTATGGTTCGGGATGATCGTTCTTTTAATTGGCGGACTTACTAACTGGATTGGCTCTCCATTTTTATATCTTGTAGTTGTAGGTCTCTCGCTCGGAATTTACAGTGCCGGAAAAATGGCTTCCGTTCCACTCGCGAGCGTTACAATCGAAAAATCGACAGCGTTAACCAATGCAATAATGTCAGTAGTTTTTCTGTTTGGAATTCTCGCCGGACTTCCAAGCGGAACAATGTTTTACAATTATTTTCCGGAACACACTTATTTATTTTTCTTAACAGGGCTTGGCATCGCGGGTTTATGTGGATTGCAATGCAAATTTTCTTGCGAGCAAACAAGTTCATTCGTAAAAGAAGAAAAAAAATTAATTTCAGAAACACAAAGTTTATATAAAAAATACGCGCTCTTGCTTATCAGCAGTCCAATGCTTTGGGGCATCGCTGGCGCAGCAAATATGGCAATAACTGCTCTTGTTGTCAGGGAAAAACTTGCCACGCCGCAAATGGCTGCTTTCATTCCTCTGTGGGCGGCTTTTGGAGTAATTGCAGGAACACTTATCTCCCCTATTTTTAATAATTTCAGATACAAAGTTGCGGCAATATCTGCATTATTCATGTTAATAATAATTCCGGTTTTTCCAATAGCATCTTTTTCGTATTTAATGATAACGTTGGCAATCATAGTTTTGGGTTTCTTTTTTGGAATTGCCACCAATTTGATCGATTCCTCTTTTCTTGAACTTGTCGGTAAAGAAAAAAAAGAAGGCACCGGCGCCGCATTACAAAGTGCTATGCTTGCTCTTTGCACAGTTGTGATCGGTAGTGGAGTTGGTTTAGCTTTAAAAAACAATATTATCCCACCCAACGCGCAATTTATTGTCCTTTCGTTAATAACTCTCATTCCGGTAATTCTTGCAATAATTTTGGCGAAACAAACTCGAAAAAATATATAACCACATAAGAAACATAAGGACACATTAGAAAAGAATCATAAGTTTTATAAAATGCCCCGGAGGGGCAAAATGCTTGTAGCCTCGGGCAACGCCCGAGGGATGGGTTTCGCAACATCACCCGCGACACAAACTCATCGGCACAGTCGCGGAACATGATTAATACAAGGTTCATAGGGCGGGGTGGTTTGTGTTTTACACCAATTTATTAAAAACTTTTTTCATCAATAAAATTAAATATTATTGACAGAATCATTTGTGACAGAATCATTAAGAAAAGAAATTGCATTTGTATTTGTATTTGTATTAAAATGATTCTGTCACTAAATGATTCTGTCTATAAAGATATTATATT
>JAUVKG010000297.1 GCA_030596365.1 Chlamydiota bacterium
AGGATGATACTTTCCGGCAATCCATTCGTTCCAATCATTAAGGTAAATGAATGGAGGTTCAACTTCCAATGCTTCGTCCCATCTTTCTTGAAAATAAATACCATAAGCTTCAGGGTTCTCAACTTTTTTTCCAAGCCACGGTACATAAGTTTTTACAGGTAAATCATATTTATTTAATTTCGGTTCTCCGTTTTCTCGTGTCCAACTTTTTCCTACCTTTGTCGTGGCATGCTGCGCCGGCGTTACTGCCGCCTCTTCCGGTTTGCCATTATGTTTTGAAACCATCTCCATAGGCGACATTTTATTAACTTTTATATTAGTCATATCATAACCGAAGCTCCAATTATCTTCAGTACCAATCATACGTTCACCATGCCATTCATAATATCCCCACCACATATTTCTGAGTGTGAAAAAGTTTTTAACTTCTTTAGAATAATCGGTGTAATATTCTTCTGTATAATCCGGATCGCCATAATGAGGATTGTTTTTATCTGTTTTGGCTTTCGAATTATAATGCGGATTTTTATTTTTTATTTTAGTGTCAAGAAATGGTTTTGAACGATATAGCATTAATGGTTTTTCATCCCAATAAAACCAAAACTTTTTGTGCTTTCCCGATTTATAAATTTTATCATATATGTTTTGAACAACCGTTATCACATCTTTGTTAAATGTCCAAAAACAAAATTTAGGTACTTTATTTCCAAGCTTATCCATCTGTTCCATAACTTCAAAAATCGCGTCCCAGGCGTCCCAATATGAATTCCCGTTTGTAACATCAAGTATAATTACATCAACTCCCGCATCGGCAAGCATTGACAAATCCCGCCATATTACAAATTTATCTTTGCTGAGAAAGTATCCCAATTCCGGTTCAGCCCAATGATAAGGACCGTATTGCCATAATTTATTTTTAGCATCCAGACGCGCTTCGGGGTCTTTTTTTAATATTTTTGAAACATCTCCTGAATATGGCGATTTTGACTTGTAATAACTATCGCTATGCCACGTCACATAAAATATTCCTACAGCATGTTGGCCGTTTGTTTTTACCAAACCGACTTTTTGCCAGTCGGGTATTTCTCGTCCAAGATCATCTATTCCCACCCATGTATCAGGAAAAATATCACGATAACTTTCTTGTGTTGAAATAATGGCATTTTCTGAATCCAATACCAAAATATAATCATTGCCATTGGCAGGACTGCCCGGAGGATTAAACTCTGTAATCGCCGCTCCTGATCCACCGGAAACAGATGTATTGATTGAAGTCCACTCTCCATTGCGGGGATTAAACCAACGCGCTCTCATAGGCGAGTTTGTAAGTCGGCTCATTTTCACGCGGATATTCCGCCCATTGGCGCTGTAAATCATAGCGTGGTCACCATCAACTGTGCGTGTAGCCATAATACGTGAAGAATTTACTCCGCCGGAACCGGTATCGCCATCGAGTAATGATTGGTCAGGAATTCTATTGAAATATTGAGCATCTGTCATTGATGTCATCAAGGTATAAAGATGCTGCATATCTTCAGCGCCGACATCGTGCATTTTGGTTTTCCACCCACTAGAAATCATATGAACGACCGTTTGTCCATAAGTATAACCGAAACCTCCGGCAAAAATTGTTTGATATGCCTGGAATCTTACTTGCCATTCATCGGAAGAATTATAATGGTCTTCATACCGGCCTTCAAATAGCCAGGTAGGTTTTGTCGGTGAAAGACCGTAATCATGTCTAATCGCATTAATTTGATCGTTTGGCTGCTCTTGAATTGAATTAAACTTTAACCAGTTATCATTATTGAACCATTCGGAAGAATTCAGCTTATGTTTCCGGGGGTGATAACTCAATAACACCGGCTGCAGAGAATTTCCGGCAAGTATTCCGGCTGCCATCTCTCTAAAAACCGGTCGATAATCGCGGCTGCCATAAACGGCGCTCCGATCTCCACCGATCATCCAGATAATATTTGTATAATCTTTGAATCGATGACTTATCCAACTTGCATAATTGCTGGCGTTGCCGGTGTCAAGGATAACTGCACTTGTCGGACGTCCAACGCCCCAGTCGCCGGCAATCCGTTCCCCCCATGCGGGTAATAAGATTATATATAGTCCTTTATCTTGTGCCGAACTAATAATAAATTCTAAATGATCCCAGTAATCATATCCGGCAGTTTCAAGAGGTTGTAACGGATCATATTTTCCATTTACTATTTTAAAAGGATGCTTGCCGTACACGTTTACGACATTATCAGGCCCATCATACGGCATAGGAATAGCCACCATACTAATGGCATTAAATTTTTGATCTTTTCTAATTTGTAAGTATTCCAGGACATCTGATTTATTTAATTTCCAGGGAAGTTTCCAAACGGTATCAGCAAGAGGAAAAAACGGAGTTCCGTCTTGCTTCATTAAAAAACGCTTGTTTGAGCTGACATTCAATCTCTGCATATCTGCCATAACAGGCGCTGCACAAACAGCCAATAAAGAAAGGAGTAATACGATAGAAGCGAGTAAATTTTTCATTTTGTTTAAAGTAAGTTTAAGTATTAATAATTATCTATAATTACTTCGATAGCGGGAATGGAATTTTTTGTCTTTCAAAGTTGAATATTGTATCATAAAACGAACCGTATATCTATAACTATTTGCTGTCCTCATATAACAATTTGCTAAATATATAACGACATATAAAAATACCGTAGAAACTAAAAAAGCCCTCCTGCCGAAACAGGAAGGCTTAGTAAATAAACAGTTCAAACGTTAATAAACGTCATCATCTATTTTCTGCGAAACGCAAGTAATGCAAGAGCAATTCCACCAAGAATCATTCCAGGTTCAGGAACAATTCCAAGAAACTGGGAAGGTAGAAGAGCACTATCGCTGATTCTTACTTCATCAACAATTCCATTTACGCCGTCACGTATATCACCATCATACATTCCACGACCAACGGTCCATGGGAAGTTACCGCCAATCATTCCGCCAACAATAGTTGCTTCATCTTCCAAATCATAACTTGCTTCACCTTCTTCGGCGATATATAATTTGACATTAGTGCCACCTTGACAAACATAAGCGATTCTATACCATACATCAGCAGCATGATTAAAAGTGCTGTACAGAGTCGTAAGAGTTTTTGTGCTGTCCATAATTTTAGCTTGTAAAGTTGCATTTGCTTGGCTCTGCATAGCGAAAGGTGGATGACGCTGAGTTGGAAAATCAGGTTCACCATCTCTGCCAACTATAACATTCCAGCCGGTATCAAAAGCCTTTATCATTGCTTCAACGGTAAAGTCACCACTATAATCATAAGTATCAACAACATTTCCACCTGTTTGTTTAGCAAATGTACCGATGTTTTGAGGTGAAGCAGTAAATAATCTTGCCATTGTATTCAAAGCTCCTGTTTGAGGTACAGTTGCAAATGGGACGTCATTTGTAGCTCTTGAAAGGACAGGAGTAATATCAGTTGACATATCATTTCCATTGCCTGAAGAATCTACATAGTAATCATCGTTATTACTTTGATGAACACCGTTTATTCCTTCTTCAAATCTCCAATAAGCGATAGGCGAAACAGAAGATCCGCCGGAAGCAGCGAGGAATTGATTTGTGTCAAGAGCTGAATCACAAATCCGAACTTCATCAACCGAACCGTAGAGCAAATCGTGTAGATCGCCATCATTCCATGTACCACATCCAATATTCCAAATGTCTGTATAATCAATGATACCGGATGCACCGGCAATAGTAGCTTCCAACTCATAATTTGCATCGCTTTCTTCTTTAATATAAAGTTTGGCATCAGTTCCGTCAGAAACGACAGCAACCCAGTACCATTTATTAAGTTCATAATTGAAAGACGAATTTAATTGTCGAACAGTACCTGCAGCATCTAAATATTCGCATGAGATAGCATACGGAGAACTAAGCCTAAAGAAAAGTTTGAAAGGACTATTACCCGCGCCGGTAGGCTTGCCTTCTTTATTGATAGCAGCGTTCCAACCGCCCATGAAAGTTTTCATAGCACATTCGATTGTAAATCCACCGGTAAGATCATAACTATTAATTGCTTTCCCT
>JAUVKG010000073.1 GCA_030596365.1 Chlamydiota bacterium
CAACTATTAACTATTAACTATTAACTATTAACTATTAACTATTAACTATTAACCCCCAGACTTGTTAATTCAAATTTTGTCGCATCAAAAAGTCCATTGTCAGTTATTCGCAATGCCGGAATTGGTGTTAGCGCGAGGAAAGACAATGTCATAAACGGATTGTCAAGTTTGCTTCCTAAATTCCTCGCTGCTTCCGCGACATTTTTTAACTGTTCGGCAGCTTTTTCAATCGGCAGTTCGCACATCAAACCGCCAATTGGTAAAGGTTGCGTCGCGACAACTTTTTCGTTTTTTACCGCTACATACCCTCCGCCAATATTTATCAATTCATTTACTGCGGCGAGTATTTCCGTATCATTAACTCCCGCGACAATAATATTATGTGCGTCATGAGCGAAAGTACTTGCGATAGCGCCTGATTTCAATCCGAGTCCTTTCACTAATCCAACGCCGATTCTTCCTGTTGCATGATGTCTTTCAATAACGGCGATTTTCAGTAAATCTCTTTGCGTATCGCTAATTAGCCGCCCGTTTTTTTGCGGAGTTTTTTCAATTAAATTTTCTGTAATAATCTGTTGTTCTATAATTCCGATCACTCGCACTTTTTCACTTTTTATTTTTACCGTAAAAGAATCTTCAGTTAAATTTGCCACTTCCATTGATTTGCCGGGCAGTGGGGGAGTTGTACCTGTATCAACGCAGCACATATTATTTTCAGCCACGAGTTTTCCTTTTTTATAAACAGTTTTCGGGAGACATTTTTCAAGATTATCAGTCAGAAAAAAATCTGCCTGATAGCCCGGAGCAATTGCGCCTATATGATTCAAACGGTAACATCGGGCTGTATTAATTGTAGCCATTTGGATGGCTGTAATAGGAGGAATACCATTTTTAATTGCTAATCTGACAGAGTGATCAAGATGACCTTGTTCAAGCAAATCATCAGGATGTTTGTCATCAGAAACAAAAGAGAAAAAACGAGAATTTTCCGGAGTTACAATTTTTATTAATTCAAGTAAATTATGTTCTGTGCTTCCTTCGCGAATATGAACATGCATCCCAAGTTTTAGTTTTTCTTTTGCCTCTTGTGCGGTTGTACATTCATGATCAGTTTGCGCACCGGCGAGAATATACGCGTTCAGCATTTTATCTGTCAGTCCCGGCGAGTGTCCATCGGCAATCTTTTTGTATTTTTCAGCAAGTTCCGCGCGCTTAAGAAATTCAGGATCACCGTTGCATAAGGCAGGATAATTCATCAATTCACCTATACCACCGACATTTGGGTTATCAATAAGCTTTGCAAGATCATCTGCCATTAATATTGCACCGGATGATTCGAAAGGCGAAGCAGGAACACAAGACGGCAGCATAACAAAAATATCAAGTGGACATGTTGCCGCGCTGTCAAGCATATATTTTATACCGTCAATTCCATAAACATTTGCTATTTCGTGAGGATCAATAACAGCAGTTGTCGTTCCGTGTGGAATAACAGCTTTAGCGAATTCAGGGATTGTAAGAAGTGTGCTTTCAACGTGGATATGTCCTTCAACGAATCCCGGAACGAGAAAAGCGCCATTTGCGTCGATTGTTTTCTCACCTTCATATTCACCGATTCCGACAATAGTTCCATCAGTTATCCCGACATCGCTTTCGATAATTTCCGAAGAAAATACATCGATGATTTTAGCATTTTTAATAACTATGTCACAGGGCGAATCTCCTCTTGCGGAAGCGAGTTTTTTTTGTATGTTTTTCATAATGGTAAAAAAGTTGGTCAAAGTTGATTTTGCAACAATATTATATCACATATTTATTGAATGGTCAATAATTATTGATTTTGATATAATATTTATGGACCGGATGGACAAAATGGACCGGATGGACAAAGAACAAAGACAAAGACAAAGAACATCCCCCGCCCTTTGGAGACCCACCAGCATTCGCCGGTCTTCGCCTTTAAAGGGGGAATTAACTACGAACTACGAACTACGAACAAAAAACAAAGTGAACTTCAACAATACAATAGACAAGCAGAATATATTTCCGGATATATGCCCGATTCTTAATGTGAAATTGAGGGTGTCAACTTATAATGGAGCATTGCAGTTGGTAAAAAACGCGATTGAAACAGGAAATCAAATTCGTATGAATTTGTGCAATGTTCATGTTACTATGGTTGCACAGTCTATGCCTGAATTAATGACCGCGCTTAATCATCCTGAGGCTATAACTCTTCCGGACGGAATGCCGTTAGTGTGGGCAATGCGTTCATGGGGAGCTGATATTCATGATAGAGTTTACGGACCTGATTTTTTTGAATTATGCATGTCGAAATCCGTTGAATCAGAATTTAAACATTTCTTGTACGGCAGTACGGAAGAAACTTTAAAAAAGCTTGAAAGTAATCTGAGAAATAAATTTAAAAATGTTGATATTTGCGGCTCATACTCACCACCATTCAGAATTTTAACTTCTGAAGAGGAAGAAGGAATAATTTCAAAAATTAATGGGAGTGAAGCTAATATTGTTTGGATTGGTCTTGGTGCTCCCAAACAGGAAATTTTTGTTGATAAAATTGCTGCACAATTAGATGCACCTGTTGTTGTAGCAATAGGTGCCGCGTTCGATTTTCATGCCGGAACAGTTAAACAGGCACCGGATTGGATGCAGGACCACGGATTAGAATGGTTATACAGATTAGTTCAGGAGCCAAAACGTTTATGGTTCAGGTATTGCTATTACAACCCGCTTTTTGTGGTGAAATATTTGTGGGAGAGGATTAGGGGGAGAAAGGCGAATTAAATATTCAATATTCAATAAGAAATGTTCAATAATCAAGTGAAAAAACAGCCCCGATTTCCGGGCAAGTGGGAGTTTTGAAAATATTAAATTCATCCCATATCTCTCATATTTCCCATATCTCCCATAATAACAAAGCACAAATTCGATTTAAGAACAAGGATTAACGATTTAAGATTTTCGAAGTTGAACTACCAACTACCAACTACCAACTACCAACTACCAACTTAAAGAACAAACTCATTGCTGAGAATTGTCTGTAGCACGAGTGCCGTCAATCCAAACTGAATTGCTGTCGAAATCAAACAAATCGCCCTGCCAGATGGTAATTTTCTTAAGAGAGATAAAAGTGTTGCTGTAAGCTACGCCTTCAATTTTCACATTACTAAGTTTGGCGAGATAACTTGCATTTTGCCAATTATTTGTAGTATCTTTTGTGCCTGCAATGAATTGAGAGTTGTAAACACTGCTGTTTGCAGTAAGATGGCCGATTTTTCCCGGATAAGCGGCATAGCTTGCATATAAAGGTCTGGTTTCATCAGCACTTTCAGCTGCTTCATCGTAATTAAAGTTATAAAATGAAATGGCGGTTGTTATTCCGTTAGTTACGGTGATAACGACATCAACTTCCCCTGTCATTGGTTCTATGCTTGAATCAAAAACAGTAAAGTTTAAATTGTAAACACCGGTTTGGGAAGTTGCAGGAGTCCATTTAAATTTATTTGAAGCGATCAAAACAGAACTGTATGTAGTTTCGGAATATGCAGCGCCGGAAGGAATATTTGATGGAATCAGAAAAGTGAGATCGTTTGTATTTATAGAATTTGCGATAACATAAAAATCAAAAGTATTACTCACACCTGTAGTGATTTTATCATCTGTAAGAGTAGTTGAAACAACAGGGGCAGCGTTACTGGTAACATAAAGAGTCATAGATATTGAATCACTAAGTCCGTCACCATCAGTAGCTTTGAAGATAATATTTGAATAAGAACCTACAATTAGATTTGTAGAATAGACATAAAATGATCGTGTGGTAAGATTACTGACAAGTAATCCCGGAGAATTGTTTTCAATAGCAAAAGTTATAATGTCATAAATGTTCATATCAAAAACTGAAGCTACCCACGATAAATTAGTCTCTTGAAGTAAATTTATTACTCGCGGATTGTCATCAGGTGTAAGTGTCAATACCGGAGCTAAATTACTTGAAGTAACAGAAGCTATAATATTCATGTCGTCAAATTTATTAGGAATTCCATTGTCGGAAACTCTGACAATAATGTTGGAATAAACATCTTCCTGATAAGGTTGGGTAATCCATACAAACATTCCACTTTCAGGATAATCGGTAACTTTCCACGCTTCACCGTATCCAAATGATTGACCGTAATAATTCGAAATAACTGCATTGAGAGCAGGACCGCGATTATGAATACGTACGGCAAGTGTTTCGCCTGAATCAATACTGTCAAAAACAAAAGGAATAATTACTTCTGTTCCGCTGTGAACATCGGTTGCAAAGATGTTAGGTGTAATAGTTGGGGGGGTATTTATAGAAAGGTCGGCATCGGTACCGGCTCTTATAATTACATTTGAGATAGAAAATCCAGCGAGAGGATTTTCTATAGTTGTTTTTGCTGAATTAATATTCCCTTTTGTAGAAAATAGAGAATTAAGAATTGCCCCGTTTTTCACGATTATATTTTGCAGACTGCAATCTTTATAATTATAATCAGGGTCTGTAGTTTGAATGTAAGTCCTGAAAATTCCCTGCTGCTGTACAGAAAAAAATGGACGCGGGTCAGCGGCTTTTTGTCCCTTTATAGAAACTTTTTTAATCTGTCTGCAGTAAATTCCACTGCTGGCTATTACCCCCCCTTTTGCCCGGATTTGTTTGATTTCATTTCCGGAATTAAAAATATTCGCCTTTATGGCACCGCCAAACATTACTTTGTCAGTTTCATTGGTTTTTACAATAACGCCATCGGCGGCGATGAGCTTAACATTTCCGTTAATAGAAATCGTGCCGTTATCAGTTGAGCCGGGATAATAATAAATATTCCCGCCTTTGGCGATAATTTTCGAAATACCATATTGAACATTAATATCAGCCCAGATATTTCCCCCCCACCATTCAGCATCTTTAGTGTTTTTTATTTTGTTTTTTTTCCCTTTCACTAAAATTTGCTTTACAGGACCAAGAATGTCAACCTGACCGTCATGAGCGTCCGGAGCGCCAAGATCGCCATTTATAACAGTAATATTATTTACGTAACCATTAACGCTGATATTTCGCACACAACTTGCTAAACCATCTTTTCCGGGCGGGAATGTAACTTTAATTTTCTTTAAAGCCCCGTCTGCAATGATTTTATCAATAAATATTGAATTGGCGCTTTGGCTTGTAGCTTTAATGGTAAGTGTATCTTCAACGATATCGCTAGTATTAGTATAAGAAGCGAGACCTGACACCTCAATATCATAAGTGAAATCGCCTGCATCGGATGGTCCGACAATTAGCGCTCCGTTCCCTGTATAAGTAACTTTCAGTGCGTCAATATACCTTACAGTAGTTCTTGCAAAGGAGAATGAAGCAGTAAAGGCAGCAACGAGTAAAAATAATAATTTTATATTCATATCTTTCTAAATAGTTTATTTTAATTGTAATTATATTAAATGATACATTTTTCGTAGTGCTTTTGTCAAGTAGTTATGGAAAAAAAGCAGCTAAATTGTTATAATGTAATATAAGTGGCACGAAGTGTGCCTATTGTTAATTATACCATATATTACATTACTTATGAATCGTATTGATGAAAAATTTGCACAGTTGAATAAACTATCGGGAAAAGCATTCATATCTTACATTACCGCAGGCGACCCTGATTTGAAAAGAACACGCGAACTTGTCCTTGCGTTGGAAAATGCCGGTGCTGATATTATAGAACTGGGAATACCTTTTTCTGATCCGCTTGCTGATGGAAAGACAAATCAGGAAGCTGCAGAACGAGCCCTTAAAAATGGAGTGACGTTAGCTGACGTAATAAATTTAGTTGCGGATTTACGTAAAGAAACGCAAATACCCATAGTCTTTTTCACGTACTTAAACCCTGTTTATCAATATGGATATGAAAAATTCGCTGCCGATGCAGCAAAAGCAGGCGTTGATGGAATGCTCGCTCTTGATGTTCCACCGGAAGAATCGGCTCCTTTAAAAAAGGCACTTGATGAAAATAATTTAAGGATGATTTTTCTTATTACTCCAACAAGTGATGAAGAAAGAGTAAAAAAAATAACTAAACAGGTAAGTGGGTTTATTTACTATGTTTCCAGAACAGGTGTTACAGGTGTAACGGATAAACTTTCAGACGATATTGAAGAACATATAAATTTAATCAGGAAATATAGCAATATACCTATCGCTGTAGGTTTCGGAATCTCTAAACCCGAACACGTAAAACATGTTGCCAAAATTGCTGATGGTGTGATTGTAGGCAGTGCGATTGTAAAAAAAATTGCCGCAGGCGGTGATAGCGATGAGATGGTGGAAAATGTAAAAAACTTTGTGCAGTATTTAATGGAACCAATAAAAAAATAAATCTTATGGATAAAAATAAAAACTTGAATATGTGTGTTATGGCTGGGGGATCCGGTGAACGTTTCTGGCCTTTCAGCAGAAGTTCGCGACCGAAACAATTGCTGAATATTGTGGGTGAAGAGTCGTTAATTGCTCAAGCGGTAAACCGGTGTGCTACTTTTACTCCTCATAATCGAATTTATATTGTTACAACAAAAAAACAGGCTGAGGATACGCAAAAAGTTCTGCCGGAATTACCTGCAGAAAATATTATCGCTGAACCTTATGGCAGAAATACAGCTCCATGTATCGGCTTGATTTCCGCTTTGCTTGCTGTTGAAAATCCTGATGAAATACTTGGTGTTATTCCCGCGGACCATTGGATACCCGATGTCGATATTTACGCGAGAATAATGCTCGATGCGGCAAAAGTTGCCGGAGAACATCACGCCCTCGTTACTATTGGTATTCAACCCCGCGGCCCGGAAACGGGTTATGGTTACATTCTTGCCGGTGAAAAATTAGAATCACCGCATAAAACGGTTTTTTCTAAAGTTGAAAAATTTATCGAAAAACCGGAAAAGGAACGCGCTGAAGAGTTGATTGCTACAGGAAATGCGTTCTGGAATGCCGGAATGTTTGTTTTCAGAGTTGGTGATATGTTAGAGGCGTTCAGAAAATTTATGCCTGAATTTTATGAAAATCTCAAAAAAATAAAGGATGCCGGTGAAAATCCGGAAAGTATTATTAATGAAATCTATGATTCAGCCCCGTCTATCTCTATCGATTACGCTATAATGGAAAAAGCTGATAATGTTATCGTCGCACACGGCGAATTTAATTGGGATGATGTTGGAAGCTGGTCATCGGTAGCCTCTCACTGGCAGAAAGATGAATTCGGGAATTCCGCGAAAGGGGATTATGTTACTGTAGATTCGTCGAACTGTGTTATTGGAAATGAAGGTGACGGAATTGTTGGTGTTATTGGTATGGACAATGTAATAGTTGTAAAAACTGACGATGCGGTTTTAGTTTGTCCTAAGAACAGAGCTCAGGATGTAAAAAAACTTGTTCAAAAATTACGCTCGAATGAGAATACGAAGAAATATGTGGAATAAGGAAATTGTGAAATTGCGAAATTGTGGAATTGTGGAATTGAAAATTACCAAATTCTTAAATTAACCAATTATTAAATTAAAATGCGAATACTTGCTGCCGATATAGGAACTGTTCGACTTGGTCTGGCTGTATCTGATCCTATGGGGATGACAGCTCAGCCTTTATCTACAATAGAAGGCGGAACAGCGAAACAAGTATCGAAATCGATTTTAAAAATCGTACTTGAGTACGAAAATACAAATAGCGAAAAACAAAAAATTAAAACTGTTGTAATCGGTAATCCTATTCATCTTAACGGTTCAGAAAGCGACATGAGCAAAATGGCGAAAGAATGTGTTAGATTACTTAAGGAATATTTCAAACAAAACTTTAAACGTGAAATTGATATAGTACTACAGGATGAAAGATTAACCTCGGTGGCCGCTGAAAAAGTTTTGCTTTCAGCGGATTTATCCCGTAAAAAAAGAAAGGAAATAAAAGACAGAGTTGCCGCGCAACTTATATTACAAAATTATCTTGATGCCCTGTCTATGCAGTCAAATTGAAAAAAGGTGTTAAAATGAAAACAAAACTTCTTGAAAAAATATTTAAATTGTTATCAATGTTGTCGGCAGCTCTTTTGCTCGGAGGATGTTTCATGGCGTATTTTCCATTGCTGATGCTTGCTCCTCTTCAGCCGTTCATTATGCTTGCAGCAAAATTAGCGGCAAAATATGGCCCGATGCTGCTTCTTTTGGTAGAAACTAATCAGCAGCTCCCGGGCGAACATCCAACAATGATTGCTATGCAGCCGGCAGAAATCACTCAACAAACAAAGCTGAATGGAATTGAAGAACAGATTGTTTATGAAGTGGAGAAAAATAAAAATCTTAAAGCTGTCATTATTGTGGAAAGTAAAACTATGACACCTGAATGGATCGCTGAACAAATACGTCTGGCATATCTTAACGGCTGCAGCGTTCGTGCCGTATTTGTTAACAGTAAGTCTTATGGCACCGGCAAAAAACTATCGTTAAATGCTATTACAAAATTAAAAAACGCCGGGGTTTCACTTCGGGTAACAGAAGGATTAGCTGAAAAAGCTGTTGGTAAAAATGTAGTTGTGCAAAAAATTTCTGTTAATTCAATAAGTTTGCCTAATGGTCAGGGAGCCGCATATGCTTGTTTGATGAGCACGGTTCCAGCAATGCTTTAGCCAGGGGACACTCGAAAAGGGTGGAACTATCAACGGAAAAGATTGATTTTAAACAAAAAAACAGAGGGGAAAATGAAAAAAACAGCAATAATTATATTTTTGGTTGCTTTTGTTGGTATATGCTTTGGTACAACTGTGCACCTTAGAAAAGGAGGTACTGTTGAAGGCGAAGTGATTTCGAAAGATGATGAGAAATTTGTTATAAAAACTGCCGATGGAGAAAAAACATTAAAATGGAGGCAGCTAAAAAATAAATCAATTGAAGAAATTTATCCCGAACTTTATGAAGCATTAAAAGCTAAGGCAATTGAAAAGAAAAACAAGAAAAAAGAAAAAGACGCCACACAAGAAAATAGTGAAAAAGAAATAAACTTTTCGCGTATTCGGCTGAACGTCGCAACTACTGAGAAAGGGGGAACATTTAAGAAGCAGGATTCTAATAAATCATCAAAAATGTATCAAAAAGAAGGTTATGGAATTATCAGTATTTCATTATCAGGACTTGACCCGAAAAAGAAATATACTGTGAAAACGGTATATTCTCATTATTTTAAAAAGATTGACAAAAAACAAGGAGTACCGTTTAAAAATGAACTTAACATTGTTAAAGAAAAAGAACTTACCGGAGAAGAACGCTGTGAGTTCGATATAGAATCAGCCAAATATTTGGCATTCAGACAAAAATTAAAACAGGGATGG
Source organism: Chlamydiota bacterium (assembly GCA_030596365.1). Taxonomy (GTDB): domain Bacteria; phylum Auribacterota; class UBA3054; order UBA3054; family B51-G9; genus B51-G9. The sequence continues at coordinate 9,396 of JAUVKG010000073.1, forward strand.
ACATTCTCAGATGGTGGGGGAAAACGACAGACCTGGGGCTCAAAACCAACCGGATGGGATGTTTCGGTATCGTTGAATGGCACACTTGTTTATGAAAAGAAAAAAGGGGAAGACCCGATTTATTATAAAAATATTTCACATTAATAATTTTATATTCTGATTTAGAAATAAAATGAGAAAAATAACGATAATTATATTTTTATTTGCTTTTGTTGGTGTATGTTTTGGTGCAACTG
>JAUVKG010000298.1 GCA_030596365.1 Chlamydiota bacterium
AATATCGATAACCTTAATTTGTTCTTCAATGCCGCAAGCGGGAGTAAAATCAAACTTGACTGGTTTAGGCTTGAAGCAAATCATTGCTGGAATTTTGACGATACCGGAGAAATTTACGGGCAAAATGAACTGTCCAATGAAACTTTTTCCGGCAGCTCATTTTCAGCATCTACAGTCGGTGCCGATAATTATTTTTATCTTTCCACAGATAAATATGAGCTTTGGCAAAATGCTGATCGCGCGTTTATCAATGCTGACTTTTATAAAAAAATCCGCGTAAAAATGACATGCTCAGTAAGCGGAACCGGTCAAATTTACTGGTGGCTGCGTGATGGGACTTTTGACTTCAAAAACTTTGATGTACAATCAGGAACGCACACATATGAAATAGATATGACCGATAAGTTAAACTGGGCCGGCTCTATAGTTATCTTCAGAATAGATCCGATAAACCAAACCGGCGCGGATTTTTCTATTGATTACGTAAACGTTTCACCTGAATTACTGCCACCGCGTATTGCGAATTCTGATCTGACGGTTAATTCTCCATTACCTGTTTTTCTCTGGGAGGAGCCGATAGAACCTTACTATTCCGGGTTAACTTATTCTTTGGAACTCGCTACAGACTTTGATTTTACAAATATAGTTTATTCATCGGAAAATCTGTCCGGAGGAACAAATATTTATAATGGAAATTCTTTGTTAGATGGACTTCACTGGTGGAGAATCCGGGCGGAAGATAACAGCGGAACTGTTTCCCCATGGGCTGTTCCCATGCCTATGTTCATCCGCGTTTGGAATTTTGACCGTGCCGAAGATATTTATTATGCGCATGACCTCAGCACACCGATTCTTGCCAATAATATTTGGTCGGCTTCAAGAGTTGGTTATGATCCTTATGTATGTTTTAATGTTGGAAATGACAGGGGTGTTAACGCGGATTTATATACCAGGTTTTGCTGCAGTTTGAAAACTGATAATGAACCGTCACATGATGCCAGTCTTTTCTTTTTCAACTGTGGCAACGGATATAAAAATGTAGTGTTTTCTAATCCGCATAATGGAGAATGGCAATACAAAGATATTGATCTTTCCTCAAATCCGTATTGGAATGGATACGCCTGGTACACAAGAATCAGTCCCGTTTTGAATTCAGGAAATACCGCTTATTTTAAATCAATATATTTTCTGCCGGCGGATGCGCACAATGTTGAAATAGTTGATACTAATCTTCCCGGAGGAAAAATATCTGTTCCGTATTCTCATTCTCTTTCGACAACAGGTGCAATAGGACAGACAAAATGGGCGCATATTTCGGGAACACTGCCTGTCGGTTTAACTCTCGGAACAGACGGCGTTCTCAACGGCACGCCAACTACGGTCGCTTTTAACACATTTAAGATTAGCACTGAGGACGAAGTTTTCCGTTCCGCAACTAAAGAAGTTACGATAGAGATAGTGCCGGAGATTGGGATTGTAATCGGTTATTTATTACCGATAATCGGTATATTTTTCGCTGTAAGCCGCGCTCTTGACCGGCGAATGCCCGGTTCCAAGCGCGAGTAAATCCCACGTAAAATATAAAGGACAGAAAGGACAGAAAGGACGTAAAAGACAAAACCAAACGACAAAAAATGTCGATTAAAAATTCGTGAAAATTAAATAATGAAAAATTTTATGAAAAAAATACCGATTACGGATTACGGACAACGGATAACGATTTTCTGCTTACTGCTCACTGCTCTCTGCTCGCTTACAACAGTAAACGCCGATCCGCTTGACACAACTTACCGGCAGACATTTCATTTATCGCCGCTTATGCACCCTAACCTTGCACCGGGAAACATCCGCAACATTTATGATTTCCGCGAACGGCTGCTGAAATTAACTGATGGTGTAGTGCCAAAGAATTTAAAACTCGGTACTTCTTTTGGTGTTGCACCATTACGAAATACCCAGGATGGTTATTACGATTATCTTTTTCAGCAATGTTCTATGGAAAATACTTTTGGAACATCATTTGCAAGCGACACGCCACTTGGGATACATATTAACGCTACTCCCTGGGGAGATATTTCCAATCAAACAGCCGATATTCTATATAATTTTCTTGAAAAATACGACGACGGTGCTTTCGTGCAAAAAGACAGACTCGGAAGAATTCGTCGCAAAAATAAAGAGCAAACACCTTACGCGGATGAATATATTCCACCCGGATTTTCTTATCTTGAAATGCAGCTTACTCTTTCGAGATACGCGACTCCCGTGCAGGATTATTTCCGGCGGAATAATCGAATAGTTGCAAGACAGTACAAATGGTATCGCGAGCAGAGGCCGGACATCATAACTTTTGCGACTATGTCATCAGAATACCAGCAAAACAATCATGCGAACTATGAATACAGTGATTATTGTGACAGCACAAAGAAAGAATTTCGGGACTGGCTTTCCGGCAGCGGACTTTATGCCGGTAAAGGACAATATTCAAGTCTATCGTCTTTCAACAAAGTTTTTTCAGGTGCCGCAAATTTCCCGTATGCTTCGTGGGATATTGTTGAGCCTCCTTTTAAGGCAGATTGGAGTAAAGTTACCGCAAGCGGGAGATGGTGGCACAAATGGGATGAATTCCGCGTAGCTCAAATCAGAAATATTGAACAGGAACAAGTCAACTGGACAATTGACGGCGGGATTACACCCGACCAGATTTATGGTCATCAAACTTGTATAAATCCCGCGACTAAAAGAAGCATTGAGCAAATGCACGGCGGATACTGGACTACAACTTTTGTTGTCGAAGGCGGAAATGGAATTACCGCTTCCAAAAAAAACGCCTGGGATACGAATATATTTATCGCGTTAAAAGCTAACGATAAAAACTGGGGGATTGTTGAGTATAATCCTCAGCAGCTTACTGTTTCTAAAAACCTTTCATCACTTGAAACTGTCTGGGATTATGACGCTCATATAATCTGCCCGTACAGCTGGGCTCTTGCGGCGCCTTACGGCATAGCGGGCACAGCATACGAAACCGCCATTCAGCAATTTATATCTAATCATTTTACCGATTCATATTCCGGCTTAAAAACTTATGAAGCCGATCCTTCCGCCAAAGACGTTATATGGACAATGAGTTATGAAAGTGATGTTGAAGGTTCCGGGGATATCTCTTCAATAAAATTTAATAATGGAGTTCTGAGCGCAATAATTACGGGCTCAACACCTTCTGTTTCTTTTGATTTGGATGAGTCGAAACATTTTATAAAATCCGACAATTATTACGCAGCATCTTTTAGAATTTATGCAGAAAATTCCGAGGGGAAAACGGGACAATTACTCTGGCACGAAAATGGCGGCAAGAATCATGTAATAAAGTTTTCTTTGAAGAACGGCTGGAACGTATATAAAATCAATCTGATTGAAAGTCCTTCATGGCGGGAAAAAGATATCGACAAAATAAAACTTTATTTCAACGCGGCAAATGGAACAGAAATCAAACTTGACTGGTTTAGACTTGAAGCAAATCATTGCTGGCATTTTGACGATTCGAAAGAAATATACGCGCAAAATCAACTTTCAGATATAACTTTTACAGGCAGCGTATTGTCGGCGGCAACCGTTGGCGGCAATGGTTATTTTTATCTTTCTACAGACAAACAATCAAAAGAAGAACACGCCGACCGTACATTTATAAATTCAAAACTTTATAATAAAATACGCGTCAAAATGACTAGTTCATCAAGTGGAACCGGACAAATACATTGGTGGCAGCGCGATGGGACTCACGATTCCAAAGGATTTGCTGTGCAAGCCGGAACGCGTACATATGAAATAGATATGACCGATGAAAAAAGCTGGAATAATTCAATCACTATTTTCAGAATTGACCCGATAAACCGTATTGGTGCGGATTTTTCTATTGAATACGTGAGTGTTTCACCGAAAATGATTACGCCGAGAATATCTAATTCCGAATTAATAGTCAACTCCCCTACCCCGTTATTTTTCTGGGAGGAGCCGATAGAAACTA
>JAUVKG010000300.1 GCA_030596365.1 Chlamydiota bacterium
GCATTTCCACCATGTCCGCGCCACAGCATTTGATAATTGCCACTGACAGGTGCGTTGAGGTTCATTATTCCACCATTTCCGCCAATACCCCAAATGGCATCAGCTGTGAGAGTAACATTGCTGTTGATATTAACAGTAATATTAGCGAGATTATCGCTGTCTACAGCGTATAATCCGCCACCCATTGTTAATGGGGAATTGATGTTAGCTACATTGCCAGAAATTCCGTCTGGCATTACTCTTCCACCACTAGTTGTATTTATGCTTTTACAATCCAGATTAACATTATTTGCTATTCGCATAATTTTATCATTCGCAATAACTAAATCCGCATTTTTGAGTGCTCCGTTTACACTAACGTTCATCCAGCCGTCATTTAAATTCACATTTCCTGAGATAGTGGTTGGTCCCCAGAAAACCATACCAGCGGCTCCTGTTTTTGTAAAACCGTTGTTTCCCGCTAGCGAAGTTGTGGTCAAAAATGCCCACATGTTGTTAACATTGATAATCGGTGAACTTACGCCGTTGTCAAGTGTAAGTGTACCTGTGCTTGCGGCAAAGCCGCGCCAATCTGGTATATTTGCCGCGATTATAGTGCCGAGAGTGCGGTTATCATCTATATTGACAGAAAAAGAAGCTGGTACTGTATTAGTAAAATACATTGTAGCACCAACTCCATCGGCAACAGCTGCGCCAGCCCAATTTGCAGTGTCTGAATAATTTCCACCGCTGGTTGCTGAAGTCCAATCGCCGTCCCCGGCAAAGATTGCTGTGCTTGCACAAAGGCAAACAGTCATCATCAAAATTGTAAGTTTTTTCATATTTGTTTCCTTTTAGGTTAGTTGTCCGATGAGTTGTTATGTCAACGGATAATTAGTTGTTAATAAGTTTTATAATTTTAAAAAAGAGAGCACGACCTTTCCTCTTTTCTATTCCATAAAAAAGAGGCACTCATAATTTTGTAAGTAGTATATCATAAAAAAAACTGAAAATCTATAATGATTTGTCGGAGTTTTTGTATTATCTGTCAATAAATGGTATAATGGAGAAAGATTGGAATAATGGATTGGTGGAATAGTGGAATGATGGCCACGCCAAACGCGTGGTAAAATTAATGGAGTAATGGTTACTCGACCTTTAGACCTTTTGACCCCCGCCAGTGGCGGGGTAAACTTAAGACCTTTACCCGGCATACGCTGGGCGCTTCGCGAACCTAATTAAACCTTAAACTCCCGCCAGCGGCGGGATTGCTATGAACAAACTACATTACATAATAAAGAACGGTGTTCACAATTTGCATTATGATTTTAAAGAATCCAGATGCGAACTACTTGTTTTAAAAAATCAATGTATAGAGCCTATGCATGTTCATGATTTTGATGAGCTTGTTGTTATTTCCGGCGGCTCGGCGGTTCATGTTATTGATGGTCAGGAATATCCGGTAGTGCGAGGAGATGTTTTTATTATACGCGGAAATCACCACCACACTTTTAAGAATTTAACAAATTTGGATGTTTCAAATGTATTGTTTCGCCGTGATTATTTTGAAGAGTTAGAAAAAGAGTTTGCGGACTTACCTGGATTTAAAGCACTTTTTGTTGATGAACCACGTTATCGTAAAAATCAAAAATTTAAATCAAAACTTCGCATAAATTCAAATCAACTTCTGGAGGTAATTCATTTATTGAACGCTATAAGAAGCGAGCAGGATAAGGCATTGCCGGGGTACAATAAAGCCAAGGAACGAATTTTGGAGTTTTTGATAATTAAGATCTGCCGGGATTATTCCAAAGAAGAGAAACCACATTCAAAATCTCTTTTGAGAATTAGTAGAGCACTGGATTTTATGGAGAATAATTATGAAAAACATATTACCAACTGCTTTCTTGCCCGATTAACCTGTATGTCTGAAAGTAATTTCAGATTTTGTTTCAAAAAAATCACCGGATTATCACCAATAGGATTTCTTGTTCGTTTGAGAATAGAAAAAGCTGTTGAAATTATGGGGGCAACACCTAACATTAATGTAACCGAAACATCATTGAAAACCGGTTTTGAAGATAGCGCTTATTTCTCTAAAAAGTTTAAGGAAATTGTTGGAATAAATCCTATGGCTTATCTGAAAAAAGTTAGAGCGCTGGAGGAGTAGCCGGTCTTGTTGGAGTCCACGCTTTAGCGTGAGGGTTTTCAGAGGTCAGAAGTCAGGAAAATGCACCAGATGTAGAATATCGGGATGAGAATTGAATGGTGGGTGGTGGGAAAATTTTTACATCTTAACTTTTAACTTTTAACTTTTTATTCAGGCGGGATTTAATGCGCTTTTTGTGAACGAACCGCTTTACCGGAAGAACCAGAAATTTAAATCAAAACTTCATTTAAGTACGCGACAGTTCCGTGAAGTATCCCAACTTTTGAATTCAATGAAAAAAGAACAGGAGGAATCACGTCTGGGCTTTAATGGAGAGTTAAAAATACATTTTTTTGTCAAAATAATTAATACCAAAATAATAATACAATCTTTTTTTATTCAAATTATTCTGTCACATAATTATTCTGTCTTAAATCCACTCAGGCATACCACAGCATACGCGGGGCACGACGCCGGGCGCTAAAGCGAAATCTAAAAGTCAAATAACGCTAGCCACGAAGTCACTAAGAATATTGGGAATCCGGCGTATGCCCGGACAATTCTTAAAACAATAAAATCTTTTTTTCTTTCTTAAATCATTTTGCTGTTCATTATTTTGCAGAATGATTAACAGCAGAATCATTTAATTTCAAATGTAAATTATTTTGTTATCATGAACGTTTTGCGTGTTACTTCGTGAGCGCCGGGCGCTAACGCGAATTCCCCAATTCCCCAATTCCCCAATTCCCCAATTCCCCAATTACTTAACCGTAACAGGCAAATTCTCTGTCCGCTTTTCTAACGGTGCGAGTTCCGGAAGTGAATTAGATGGCTTGTCCATATACCAATACGCAGTAGCGCACCAGTCATCTGTTCTTTCCAAATAACCTGCGGCTTTAGGATTTTTCTTAAGTTCTTCTTCAAGTTCTTCTTTACTGTAAAACTCTTTTCCGTTGCCCGCTTTCATAAGTTTTAAGTTCGGGTCGATTCTAAGAAACTGAAGCATGTCTGTGTAACCCGGTCCGCCCATTACTTGAATTGTTACTTTTATATCTTCGTAAAAGTAAACAGGATCCGGCACGTGAAACCGGTAAAATCCTTGTGCATCTTTAAAATATGTTTTGGGGTTGGATACGTATTGGTTGCCCTGATAAAGATGCGAAAAATAGTCCTGACCAAATCCGCTACCGATGTAGTCTTCCACACCAGTCCCGCATAAGGTTGGTAAATTTGTATCTCCGTCAAGATAGATTTTCACTTCACCTTCACCCCACCATGACTGAACGAGGTTAGAATTTGAATGGAAACCCAGGTTACATCCCAGAAATTTTCCACGTCCTTTTACTTCAGGAAGAATAGTAAAATCTTCGCGCAGTTTAGTATAATTTTCGCGTCTCCAATAACTGTGGAAATAGAGCATGTTTTTGCTATGTTCTTCTCCGAGTGTAACATCAACTTCGTAAAACATCCCAAGATTTAATTTTGATTTGTTTTTTACGATAATTTTAGCGCTTTTTTTGAAGGACATAGGGATGAAACAATTGAAGGAAGTGGCTTTTGGTGAAGAAAAGAAAATATTTTCGAATGTAGCCATTTCGCCGAAAGTATGTCCGAAAAAATCCGGAAATGGAGCCAGAACTGCGGGCTTTTCTGATCCGTCCCAATACATTTCAATAACAAGGCTGCGAAGAACTTCGGGTTCAAAACTTGTAAGCGTTCCCCAGATTCTGCGAATAGTTCCACTGCCTTTTATGTCGGCGATAACAAGTTCTCCACCGGCAGGAATACCGAGCACCGGAGCGCCTTTTCTTCCGTGTCTTTTTTTGCCTGCAGCGCCTTTTAAACCTTTCGGATTTTCGCCGGTAAGCCATAGGGTTTTTATTTTTTTCTCCGG
>JAUVKG010000304.1 GCA_030596365.1 Chlamydiota bacterium
TAATGATAACGTTAATTGGACAACCGTTCTTACCGCAGCAGGTAATTTCAGCTGGACAGACAAAGGTCCCGCAAAAAACATGTCACCTTATTATTTGGATTTGAAAAATTTCCTCCCGGCAAATTATTTGTATGTCAGATTTAGCGATAATAGTTCAGCTGATGCTTCCGGAGCTCGCGTACTTAATGCTTTAATTACTGAAGAAGGTTATCCGAATTTTTATGCCGGTGGAGAAGAACCAGGTGAAGGTCCTGTAGGCTTTTATCCCGGCGATCAGCAATTCTTATTTTCAAAAGGCTCAACTTCTGATAGAACTTCCGGCGGACGTTACGCTGATGCGACCAAGAGTTTTGTTTACAAATTTGATCTTCCTGATAATAACGATGATTGCGAATTAATAGCATATGTATCTCAACAATACAAAGTAGAGATTTCCAAAGACTGGGATTTCGCGGATATTTTTTATATCACGCAAAGTATTAATGCAGCTGATACTCAACAGAGAATTGCAATTAATTTAAAACCTCTTCTTTCGCAATTATCTGATAATGTTGTTTATTTTAAAATGAGCGATGCTGTTCCATCTACCGGTTGGGGGGGTAATCTAAGAAATCTCTGGATTGCTCCGCAAACTCCCGCAATCGGTAAAAATTTCGTGGCTATGGATGAAATAGAAGCTAATTTTCTCTGGGAAAATTATAATTCTGTTTTCGTTAGCTCGTGGGGATTTCGCTTTACCGATGCAAACAATTATGCGACATATAGATTCAATCTTGGCGCCGATGCTACTAATTTATCTTTTATTACAATAATTACTCAAAGCGAATATTTATTTCAAGGCTCATCAAATGGAGTGGATTGGGTAAATCTTTTTGTTGCTCCGGCGGGCTATAGAGATCAAGAAGTTCTGACTTTTTATCCTTTTACAGGAAAAGCAACCGGATTTGGCGCACAATCAGGAATTGCTAATCTTGTTGCTCCGGTTTTCAACGAATCCACAAATGTTTTCTTCTTAAGAATGGGAGATTCAAATCCAGCCGACGGCTGGGGCGGACAGATGAAAGGAATTTCTATTGAAGGTGTAAATACTTCAAAATTTATGCATGCAAAAACAATATTCCAAGTCAACTCGTTCTATGATCCAAGAATTGCCTTGCCTGTTGATTCAGTCATAGTGCATCGTCATGGTGATGCTACAGCTAATTTGTATAACGCGATAAAATCATGGCAAATCAATGACTTTAACGTTGGAAGAATGTTTTTCGCTGACTCTGATGCAGGAGAAATTTACTGGCAAGGCAGTTGGGACGGACAAACTCATACAAATGATTGTGAACATAATTCATCGGGGAATATAGTTTCCGTTGGCGGTTACAGGCCTTATATGCTGCCTACAACCGGCTGGACTGCTTATCTTGAAGAGATGACCGAACAATCTATTGATGTGGGAGCAATTGCTGTATTACCTGAAGAGCCTCTTGCACATGCATATACAGGTTATGAAGAAAGTTTTAAACCGATTTGGGCTGATTATTATGGATTCCCATGGCAGGCCGAAAACAGTTCGCACATGGCCAGATATCTGACAGGGCAACTTAAGGCAAAACTTTATCTTGACCTTGAACTGGATTTATTAGAAACTTCTCAGCAATATGGTGATAATATTGATTTTGTAGTCCCTATTCATTCTATATTCGGAAATATCGCTGCAGAACTTACCGCTCCTCTCGGTATGTCGGTCGGAACAAATGGGATTGACGGTTACATCGGCCAAATATGGACAGGACCTGTTAGATGGGCATTGGATAATTACAGTGCCGGTGACGAATCTTTTTTTGGTTCAGCTTATGCCTTATATGATTATTTCACACAGTTAACAATTGAAACTGATAAAAAACTTTGGATGCTCGTTGATCCGGTTGAAGATGATCCTAACCATACCTGGGAATCATATCTTGAATGGTATGAACATTGTGCTGCCGCAATGCTGCTTATGCCGGAAGTTGATTCTTACGAAATAATGCCGTGGCCCGAAAGAATCTTTTTGCCGGGACATTCTACCGGTGGTGGAAGTCCCGCACCGGAAAGTTTTCGTATTAGAGTACTGACTATTTCACAAGTTCTTCAGGATATTGCTAAAGGAGGAGAATGGCAGCCGGATGCTTCTTCTACAATACCTACTGATGAAATCGCTGTCGCAATCGCTGATTCAGCAATGTATTTAAAATTAACCGGCTCAAAACTTCAGGGAACTTACGGAATGTTAATGCCACTTATCCAGCGAGGTATTCCTGTTAGCTCTTTCGCTATGGAAAGAGTGCAGGATACAAATTACGCGGATTTATATAAAGTCATCGTTCTCAGTTATGAAAAATTTAAACCCATTGAATCGGAAATGAATGTCGCGCTCGCTGACTGGGTTAAACGAGGAGGATCTCTTCTGGTTCTTGGTGCGGATAGTGTCGCTTTAGATGCGGAAAGTTATTTCTGGTGGCATGGACTTGGATATAACTCCCCTATTGAACATTTGATGGCTCAATTCAGCGGTGGATATGGAAACGGAAATGTTATTCGTGACACAGTTTCTCCAACCTCTTTTGCAACTACTTATATTGCTGAAAATACATATTTACCGCTGCTTGAACAGGCTGTAAATGCATCTGACATATCCGGCGGTCTTGAAACTCCTGGAAATTTCTGTATGAAGCGGGGTAATTATGTTATTGCTCACTCAATAAAAACCGCGGTTTCATTAGCAGGTAATTTTGTTGATATTTTCGATGAGAATTTATCGGTAATTAATGGCATTAATCTTTCCGCGGGCAACAGCGGATTATTTAAAGATGTTACTGATATAGTATCCGGAAATGTTCCTGCTCTTTTACATACTTCCCATCGCCTGATGTCACAGGAAAATAGCAATGATTTTTTAAAATTTACTGTAAAGGGTCCTTCGGAAACTCCGGCTGTGGCAAGAATTTTTTTGGCTAATAAAAATGTTACTGTTTCTGCACGGAATTCAAATGGTGGAATTGTTAGTGTTAACACTCAATATGATTATGACGAAACTTCTGCTTTAATAAAATTTCCTAACTTACCAAACGGTGTGACAGTATCAATAAACTTTATAGTGAAAACATCAACTAATACTTTTGAATGGGCGGATGATGTTTCCGGATTAAGTGTACAACCACAAGCTAATGATTTAGCTCAATTGCCCGGCTCGGTAAATACTCTTGTAAAAGGAGCAATTCATTCTGCGACATCCGGTGGCTTCAATTGGTTGTTTAATTCAGATGTCGATGGCAGTTATGGTCCTGAAAATAAATTCGCTCTGTTTGCTGACGGAATTAGTCCTGATTATGATGCGGTAATTCATTGTGATTTTGATTCTCCAAAATTAATCGAAGAAATTAATGTTTTTAGTAAATGGGGCGACCAGCGTCTATTTACTCTTTTTGAAGTTTTCGCTTCAACCACCGGAACAAATGACACCGATTATACCAGAATCGGAATGTTGACTTTTGGTGAAAATGGAAGTTCAAACACTCCTTATGCATATAAAAATTGTTTGGCAAAATTGTATGACCCTACCGATGGTATTCTTGCAAACAATGTGATATCATTAATGCTTGTTCAAAAAAATATTGGTTATTCAATTGAAGCTAATCTCGGAGTTAAATTATCTCCCGGCACAGCAAAAGGAAGTTATATTGGAATTACGGGATCTGCAGTTGGTGAAATAGATATTATAGGCGTTCCCGAACCGGTTGCTATTTATTATTTAATATTTATAATTTATAATTTATTAATGAGGAAATTTATCCCGGTTGTTTAATCGGGATAAATTTAGAACCGGATAACAAACAACTTAAAACAAACTATATATGAAAAAAAATATACTTACCTTTGGAATAATCGCAATAACTTTATTGTTATTTACCGCTAATACTGCAACTGCTCAAAATCAGTTCAACTATAATACTCAATATCCCGTATGGCATT
>JAUVKG010000381.1 GCA_030596365.1 Chlamydiota bacterium
ACAGCTTCGCAGGGAGAATACACAGATTTCATTGAAATTTCCTGGGATAAAATAATCGGGATTGAAAATTATACCCTTTTCAGATCGGATAATAATGACTCAAATACCGCAACAGATATTTCTGGGCAAATTACTACAAATATTTACAACGACTCTTCAGTAACTCCCGGGCAAGATTATTATTACTGGGTAAGCGCATGCAGTACAATTGGATGTACTGAATTAAGTGATTCGGTTTTAGGATATACTAAAACAACTCCACCGGTTACTCCAACGAATATCTCACCAATAGAATTTAATATAGTTACTGCTCCCGTTACTTTTGTTTCAACTGATTTTTCCGATACAGGCGGCTTCCAATTTCTATTTAGTCAGTGGCAGACCTCTTCTGATGCCGCATTTTCTTGGGCTAATTGGGACAGCGGAGAAGTAATACCAACAAATATATTCACACCACCCGCAAATAAAATTCACGATGGCACAAATTATTGGCGCGTGCGATACAAAAATAATAAAGAAACTTTGAGTGATTGGTCAGAACCTACTTCGTTTATTTATTTTCCGGGCGAAACACAATCAACAATTTTTGTCGATACTTTTAATGTTACAGGCAGCGGCGATGTTAATAATGAATATACACAATCAGGAAGACAGTTTGGAAACGCTACACCGCTTACCTACAAAACTACCGGAACTACAGAAACGGGGGCTGATTCAACTTATCCCGGTAAATTGTTAATAGGTCCTTCGGGCGGATGCTCTCCAAATTATAGTTTCACAGATGCCTCCGCTTTTAAAATCGAATTTGATGTCGTACCCCACATGCTCGACGGTAAAGCCGAATGGGTGTCACTTTCATTTGGTAAGAACAATCAGAACAGTTTTTCACCGGTAAGTGCTTACGGAATAGGATTAGTCTTTTTCGCTAACGGTTACCTCCAAACTTTCGAAGGTGAAAATATTACCGCAGATGGATCGTCCGGAGTGCCGACAAACGAAATGTTTCATGTTGTTATTAATGCAGCTACGGAAGATTTTGAAAATGAGCCTTTGTATTATTCTGTATTTATAGATGGAAATCCAATGGTTGTTGATTCGGCTAAACCCGGCTATTCATACACTAAAGCCGGCGGTTTTTCTCAAAATTATATCACAATGTTTAATAATAGTACCGCTTCAACTGAACCAAGTCTTATCGATAATTTTACTGTGATTAAAGCTCCTCAAACGGTTACTGTTCACGAATGGACTGAGGATGCTTCATCTCTAATTGATGCTGATAAAGATTATACACATCATGTTAACTTGAATGATGGTGACGTTACAATAAATGGTGTTACCTTTGACGGAACTAATGGAATGTCAGGCGCAAATTGGTCGGTGTTCAGTGCAAACGGTTCCGTACTTTCTTATTTCGCGCAAACTAATTTATTAACCGGTTCAAGTTATGACCTCGCTCAAAATATCGTTTTCGCTAGCGGTGCGGGAATATGTGTTAAACTTACTGATTTATTTCCTTATTCTTCAAACTCTTTTTACCTTTATTCTATAGGATGGGAGGATGGTGAACGAATTAACACTTTTTCAAGTAACTACGGCGGCGCAATAACAAATGTCGATGAAGATACTTTCGGTTTCGGAAATGGTATTATTGTTCAGTATGATTATCTTGCCGATAAAAATGGTACATTTACTCTCGCGATTTCTCCGGTGGCTACAGCTCCTTTTACAATCTCAGCTTTCGCAAACGAGCAGACGGGAATTCCGGAACCGGGAATATTGTTCAATTTTTTCTATTTTGTATTTGCATTATTTTTTATAAGTAGTCGCCCCTTAAAAAATGTTTTTCAGACTCCCTGAAGGGGTGTTTCAGCAGATTCCCTTGCAAATAATTATACATATTGGGCTCTTGTAACATCGATGAATAAAATAATTATCGTTGACTAAGTAAGAAAAGTTAAAAAAAATATATCTGCTTGACAAAAATATGATTTTATGATAATATAAACGGTGTTAATAACATATAACTATATTTTATAACCCCAACCTTAGGAGATTACTATGAAAAATTGTTCGCTTATTATCGCTGTTGCTTTAACAATTGCGCTTAGCACTTTTCAGGCCGGCGCTAACAGCATCGTTCTTAACAATCCAAGCTTTGAACAGGGACAAAATCATTCCGGCGCTGCTCACTGGGGTGGCGTATGGGGATGGCAATCCGAATACATCGGTGCGGGAAATATAGTAGGGCAGGACGATGGATGGACGTACCCGGATAACGGTAAAAGACCGGATTGCGATATGCTTGCTTTTGCCCAGGGAACTTCTGCATTTTATCAAACTGTGACAGGTCTTGATACCGGCAAACAATACTGGCTGCAGGTTTGGTATAACGTTCGTAATTCAAGTGCCAATTCTGACATTGGAGTTTATGAACGTACAGCTACTCAAACGAATACGCTTATGAGCCTTTCAAATGTTCCGGCTATTGATCCGGGATTTGCTAATAAACTCTATTATTTTACAAATCTTGTTTTCACACCATCAGCAACTTCTGCTGATATTGTTTTTGCAAATCTTAAATCTGGAGCTTCAACTGTTTTCGATGGTATTGCTTTACTTCAACGGGATGCAGATGAAATTTTAATTATAAATCCGAGCTTCGAAGCAAGCGGTATAACAACAAATTTTAATATATATGGTCAGCTGTTTGATGGTAAATTGATCGCCGGATGGGAATTTATTTCCTGGTATGGAATTGGTTGGGTAGGAAGCGCGTTTAACGGTTCTTCAACTATTCCTGATGGTGATTACTGCTTATTCATAAATCAGGGGACCGGCGCAAAACAAACTATTGAAGGCTTAACTTCCGGATATACTTATGAGTTGTCATACTATTATAATGTGCGTAACGCAGGGGTTGATAATCAATTGCAAACTACAATCAACGGCTCGGTAATTCATGATGAATCAAACATTACAAAGGGAGCAGCTTATCATTATACAAACTTAACATTTGTTGCATCAGCAAATTCTACAATCCTACAGTTTAATGCACTTGCCGGTCCTGATAACGCAGTTAATATAGACAATGTTTCAATAAAATTTATTGTGCCTGAACCGTTTACTTTTGGTTTAATAGGATGTTTGGCAGCGCTTTTTATTGCGCGTCGTCTTTAGTAAACTTATGTTATGAACCCAAAAAATATCA
>JAUVKG010000210.1 GCA_030596365.1 Chlamydiota bacterium
TCAGGTTTTTCGACAGTAACGACGCCGAACATATTTCTAACGTGTTTAGTTCCATCAGGGAATTCTTCGATAACTTCACGTTCAAAAAGTGGATCGGGGTAATAATTTGCATGGAAAACAGAGAACCAATTGCAGTCAAAACCAAGTTTTTCGCCTATTGAGACATCACTCGGATTTCCATCGCCCCAGGTTTTTGCTTCTTCTTTTGTTATGTGACCTTCTTCTGCCCATTTATCAAGTGTTTCATTCCAGTAACCGAAATGAATTGCCGGCATGCGGTCATAAGGTTTGTAGTGCAGTATTGCATTAATTCTTTCGCGGTTAGTCATTTGTGTTCCTCGTTAGTTGGTGTTATTATAAATGGTCAAAAACGATCGATAAAAAATGTCGATTGTTCAAACCCGCGTTTCATTATCTGATTGTGGGATATTATATCATTTTTCATTTTAAAATCAAGCGCAAAAAAACCAATTCCGGCGACTATTCCCGGTGTGCCATGAACAAGGCTTGGAAGGCGCAGGTGTATAGACATACGGCAAGTCTTTTATGAAGACACGATAAACATTATTAGTAATTTCAGAAATCGTGACCCACAGGAAGTTTAGACGAGACCAAAAACAATCAATTGCCTGAAAGGCAAGTTCATCGTAGCCCAGGGCACCGCCCTGGGGATTATGTAATAACAAGATTGTTCCCTATAGGGGAACCTCAACATTTATCGGGGTTCACATAGTTTTGAAGTTCCCCTTCAGGGAACAATCCGCTTTTTTTATTTCCACCCCGGGCGTTGCCCGGGGCTACGATAAAGAACCCTTATAGGGTTCCATGTCTGTTTTCTTTGATTTAGTAACAATACTATTTAAAACTTTATTCAATAATATTATAATAGTCGCTGGAACTGGGAAAAAACTCAATTGACCTAAAAACACAAATGCAGTATAATAACAGGTTAGCTTTATAGTGACTGACAAAAAAAGGAGCTTTCGTGAAGGACGGATATATTCTTTTTGCTAACTTTGCAATATTGACACGACACAAGTATTAAAATAAAAATTTATGAACAAATACAAAATAATAACTGTAATAATTATACTTTTGTTCCCGGTAATATCTTTTGCCGATGAACAAAAGAAAACCCTTCGTATCGCTACTTATAATGTAGAAAACTTATACGATCGATATGATAATCCATACAGCTCAAAAGATTCGCGGGTAGATCAGAATACATCTCCGAAACCTGCTCGTGAATTATACGCGCTTTCTAAAGTGATAAAGTCCATAAACGCGGATATTATTGCATTGCAGGAAGTTGAGAATCGAGGATTTCTAAATGAATTCAACAGCTCTTATCTTCGTGAATTGAAATATAAATATGTAGTTCTAATCGAAGCTAACAGCAGTAAAACATCAAGAGGCAGAGGGATTGACGTTGCGGTGTTGAGCCGTGTGCCCGTATATTCAGCAACAACATTTCAACATCACAAATTTCCTTTAAATAAAAAGAAAAATAGTAAAGCAACTTTTAGTAGAGATTTTCTGCATGTGAAATTAGTGCCGGAAAATTTTCCTGAAATAAATCTTTTTGTGCTGCATCCAATATCTAAACTCGGAGGAGTTTACGCTCATTATCGTAGAATCGCTGAAGCTAAAGGCGCTGCGGAAGTTGTAATCAAAGAACTCGGTAAAGAAAACGATCCATGGATAGTTATCGCAGGAGACTTTAATGACTCACCAACAAGTGAGTCGCTAAAATATTACTTGAATATTCCGGGAATGCCGTTAAAACGAATTCCTGCTTACGATTCCAAAAAGAAAGAATTTACTTTTTATTCTAAAGGTGATTCGTATCCGCCGTCGATACTTGACCACATTCTTGTCAGCAAGCCGGTAGAAAATGCGCTTGTCTCGACAACAGCGGAGATATGGAATGATAAAACCGCGGAGTCAGCCTCCGACCACCGACCTGTTTACATAACATTAAGAAACGGGAAGTAGGAAGGTGAAGTAAGCCGTCCCGATAGCGAAGAACATCGGGACGAGCAGCTTGCCCAGCCATAGGCGGGGTTTTTAGTTAATGGTTAATAGTAGTGAAGATAAGAATATCAATTAATGCCACGCGAAACGCATGGTAATATTAACGGTTTTAGAAATAATTCAAACTACCAACAAGGAGTAAAACTTATGAAAACAAATCAAACAGAAAAAGGAATCTCATGCCCAAGCTGCGGACGATTTGTCGGCGCGCATGACCGCTGTCCATATTGCGGAACTGGTTTGCAAAAAAGGGTTTCACTAAAATCAATGCGGTATGTTTCCATAGTTGTCGCGTTGGCAGGGATGGTATGTCTTCAACTTATGGCGATGAGTCGCGAGACGCCTGTAAAGGAAATCAGCAGCATAACTCCTGCGATGAATTTTGCATATATCACTATTAAAGGAGAAGCTACGCGACCGATGAGATATTACCGTGATGGTGATAAAGTATCCAGCTGTTATATTTATTTAAAAGATAGAACAGGGGATATGCGTGTGACTGCTTATCGTCAGGTTGCGGAAAAGTTGTATAATAAAGATGTTTATATTTTAGAGGGTGATCAGGTAGAAGTTTCAGGGAAAATAAGAGTGGCCGAAGGAGATAAAATAAGCATGATGCTTGAAGTACCTGACCATCTTAAAATTCAACATAAAAAAGGTTTTTCAGAAAAAATAGAAGTTGAGCACAGAGAAAAGATTAAAGAAAATTCAGAAAATAAACCTGTAAAACTTTCCAATATTTCTATAGAAAATGTTGGCAAAGAAGTTTTAATCGAAGCAGTAATTTCCAAATTTAGCAAACCAGGTGAAGAATCAAAAGCACCTTATAGAATTACTATTGAGCAAAACGGAACAAAACTTTCACTGGTTTTCTGGGAAAAAACTTTTTCCGGTATCGCAAATCCAGAAAAAATACTCCCGGGAATAAAAATACAGGCGAAAGGTACCGTCGGACAATATCGGGATGATCTTCAACTTCGTCTTAAAAATTCAGATGACCTTGTTATTTTGAAAGGAGAAGAAACTAAAAAATCAACTCGTAAAATAGAAACTAAAAAGAAAGTTGTGATGTTAACTGCTCAGGAAGCATCGGAACAATCTGATGGCAGCAAAGTGAAAATTTATGGGAAAGTGGTAGATGTTTATATTGGTGGCGAAGATTCGCGTGCACCGAACAAAATTTATTTAAATACTGATAGCGGAAAAATTCCTGTCATTTATTGGCCGACAAGAATTCATCTTTCACAAAATCAAATCCCTTCTATTGGCTCTGAAATTGAAGCGATTGTAACAGTTAATTCATACAAAGGTGACAAACAATTCAGGCTATCGCGAGCATCGGATTATAAATTAACCAAGGCAGTGAGCGCACCACAAGAATCAAAAAAAGATAAATTTATGCCCCTTGATATGATTTGGCGGGAAGAAATTAATTCAACAGTTAATGTTAAAGGCAAAGTGATTGAAATATTTGAATCGTGGAAAGAATCAGCTCCTTATAAAGTTACTATTGGAGATGACAGCAGCAATACAGTTACAATAGTTGTATGGCCAAATGTCTGGAATTCTATCCCTGAAACCAAACGCCCGAAAACAGGCAGTAAAATATCTCTTAGCGGTAAGGTGAAAGAACATCGGCAGACGAAACAAATTCAGCTTAGAAGTGCTGAAGACATTCAATAACCCGTGATCCGTAATCCGTAATCGGTAATCCGTAATCGGTAACAGAAAAATGTCACGAAGCGCAGCGGAGTAAATTGCCAACCAATAATCCGGATAGAAATCCCCCGCCCCCCTTTAAAAAATTGGGAATTATACAATGATTCCATTAATGATAAAATTTTTCTTGTCAACAATTGCTGGTACAATTGTATCAGTCGTTGTTGGCTGCCTGCCGGCGATGCACGTTTATAACGTAGCAACTTTGTTAATAGTCTTTTATGCAGCCGTCTCGAAAAGCGTGCTCGGGTCGGATCCATATGTGATGATGCCGTTTATGATGGGACTTGTTGTCGGATGGGCAATTTTAAATACAATTCCAACCGTTTTTCTCGGCGCTCCTGATGAAAGTTCGATGCTGATGGTTTTCCCTACTCAAAAATATCTGATGCAGGGACGCGGATATGAAGCAGTCTCTTTGACAGCGGTCGGTGCGCTTGGTGGTATTATCTGTTTGCTTGCCGTATCGCCTTTTTTACCGAAACTTATGCCGATTGCACGGAGGGTTGTCGGACCAAATATTTTCTGGATATTAATGTTGATTATCGCTTATATGGTAATGTCGGAATTTCCGAAAGGGGGGGATCATGGAGATACACGATTTGCCAGATTGCTTGACGCGTGGAAATCGCTTGGTGCGGGAATTTTAACATTACTTCTTTCGGGCTGGCTTGGTTTTATTTTAATAAGAAAGCCAATAACGACAGAATTTGCTTTTTCAAATATTATGCCTGCTTTCATTGGATTATTCGGTGTTCCATGGGTAATTCAAAATATCATTTCCGGTGCCGAAGTCCCAAAACAATATTTTCCTAAATCAATTGACTGTAACGGATTCATTATTTTTCGCGGCGTAAGCGCGGGATTTCTAGGCGGATTTTTTGCTGCATTCTTCCCCATCGTTACAGGTGGAATTGGCGGCCTGCTTGCAGGGCATGCCACAGCTCAGAGCGATGAGCGATCGTTTATTATTTCGCAGGGGACATCAAAAGTTGTTTATTATGTCGGAGCTTTTTTGCTGTTTTTCGTCCCTATGGCAAATATAGCACGTGGCGGACTTGCCAATATGATGCGGACAATGTTCGTCCCCCGCGGAACCGCGGATTATTACATGATTCTTGGTGCCGTAGCAATTAGCGGCGCTTTTGCCTTTGTTTTACTCGGTGTTATGTCGAAGGTAACTATTTGGCTTATAACAAGAGTTGATTATAGATATGCATCAATCGCTGCATTGCTTTTCATGGTTGGAATCGTTTTTGGAATTACCGGCTTACAGGGATTATTGCTCATGACTGTTGCTACGGGAATAGGAATGATACCGGTTATCTTTCATTCACGACGCAGTAATTGCATGGGAGTACTGCTCATTCCTGTAGCACTCGACATGGCGGGATATGGACCAGCAATAGCAAAATTCATGGGATTAACGTGAAAGAATGGAATGATGGAATGATGGAATGATGGATTGATGGAAAACCTCTCAATAACCTGGTAATTCAGTAAAATTATGCAAAGAAAAAATGTAAATAGAGGATATATGACATTGCATGTTTGGCAAAACGCTGTTATTTTGTATAAAGAGATATGTCGTGTGTTCAGATCGTTTCCCTATGAATTAAAAAGGAATGATTGTTTGATGTTAATGGAAAAAGAAGGCTATTATAACATTAATCCACTAATCCATTAATCCACTAATCCATTAATCCATTAATCCATTAATCCACTAATCCATTAATCCACTAATCCATTAATCCATTAATCCATTAATCCAGTTTTCAT
>JAUVKG010000215.1 GCA_030596365.1 Chlamydiota bacterium
TGCGATAAATGTGACAGTTTCTTTATTTTCGGCATACGAAAAGAAAGCTACAAGAAAAAATGTTAATAATTTACCGAAATATCATTCTCCTGATTTGTATAACGGACCTAAATTTACCGAGATTGGAGCATCATCAATTGAAGATATCTCTAATGCGGATATGAAACTCTCTGCTGAAGCTTCAATAAATATCAATAGTGCGCCAAAATCATATGAATTAACATTAAGAATTCGCCCTCATGTAATTCAGAAAGAATTAAGCGGTCCATTAAGTACTTTCAAAAAATCTGTGTTAGAGTGGGAAGAAAATACCATTAGCGCAAAGGGTGGCGAGAGAGTTAATTTAATAACTGAATATCCGCCTATAGAAATTAGCAGGGTAATTAAAGGAAACAATGTTTCTATTTTTACCGGAGCAATAATTGAGGGTTGTGAAGTTGAAGTTTTAAGCGATGGAAAAATAATTTATAAATCTGAAAAAGAACTCCCGCGGGAAATGACATTAAGCAAACTTGACGGTACAACATCCGTTTCTTTTTAATCTTGCAGGATAATTTTGGCTGTTTTTTTTAAAGATTTATATTTTTATAAGATGAGAACCACCCCGGTCTTCGACCACCCCTCCTTAACACACCCCGGCGCGTTGCGCCACCCCTCTCAAGAGGGGATTAGGAGGGGAGTTTTACGGAAGATTTCAAACATAACAAAGTTTTACAAGTCAAAAAAGGAGAGATATGAAAATTATTGATGAATTAGAAAGATTGAGCATTTTAAAGGAAAAAGGAGCTATTTCTGATCAGGAATATCAGGAATTTAAAACAGCTTTATTAGAAAATAAACAACAGACAGACAATAAAGAAATAAAAGCAATTAATAAAAAAATATCTGATGAAAAGCTATGGTGCACTTTTATTCATTTGTCTCAACTGTGCAGTTTTCTTATACCTTTTTCGGGGTTTATTATCCCTATTGTGATATGGCAAATCAAGAAAGGTGAATCAGAATTTATAAATATTAATGGAATAATTGTTGCAAATTGGATTATTTCTAAAGTTATCTATTATGCTATTTTTATCTTTTTGTGTTTTGTATTTATCGGGATTCCGTTAATTTGGGGATTAGCGATGTTATCAATTATTTTTCCAATCATCGGCGCCATAAAGTCAAATTCAGGAGAAATATGGCGATATCCGCTATCCATAAACTTTATCAAGATTGAGGAAAAGTAAGCCGTTGTTATTTTATACCTTTAAAATAATAAATAATAATTGTCATAGAGATAGCGAAGATCCCGGCCCCAAAGGGCGTCGGGAATAAATAACCCAATTAAATCCCCCTAACCCCCTTTAAAAAAGGGGGAATTAATAAAATGATAAATAGAAACGGTTCCGGTATGCCTGTTCCGATGAGCAATGCAGTCACATCTCCGCCACCTGTGAAGACCACGGTATTGCTGAATATTCCGTTTTCGGTTGGAGAAAAACTAAATATAACAAGCGTTTCTTCTGATTCTTCCAGCGAGTACGGAATTCCCGAAGTAACACTAAAAGGCACAGAAACATTTGTAACTTCACCTGAAAGCGTGCCTGCCCCAACATTTTGCACAGTAACGGTTTGGACATTTTCGCTCAAAATTATAGTGCCGCCAAAATCAATAATATTTGTATTAATAAAAATAAAAGGTATATTTACCGAACCATATTCATAAGCGCCAATATCTACACGACCATTAATTATTCTTTGTCCGCCGTCCAGATCCTCCGCGCCGGTCATCCAAGGCAGGTTTGTCCCGGAATTAACGCATGGAGAGTTAGTAGTAAGACGATAATTACCCGCAAGACTACAGAGGAATAGCGGGTCGTTTGTTATGTTTCCTTAACCGGCAATCAAAATGCTGGTGCATACGTAAAGTGATGTACATCCAGCCCCTGTAGACAGATAGTCCGGCGAACCGGAAGCTGAATTGAAATAACTGACGGTATTCCTGACCATACTGTTCGAAAAACAAACAACTCCGCCACCGCTGCCGAGAGCAAAATTACCTGCAACGGTACAGCTATCCACATTTGCGCCATTCCGCAAGTACATTCCTCCACCAATTGCGTCAGATGAATTGCCTGCAACAAGGCTGTTTTGAAGGTGTCCGTATCCGCTAATGAAAATACCTCCGCCATTGTTAACAGCTTTATTATTAAGTATTGAAGAGTATCTTACTGCACCGCCGCTTCTGCTATAAACACCTCCGCCGAAAGTTCCTGCAATATTTTCTGATATTCTACAGTAAATTGCAGTTCCGCCCAGGTAAAAGTAAACTCCTCCTGCAACAGCTCCTGCAACATTTCCTGTAATAATACAATTGTCGAACATTCCGTTGGCATGACAATGAATTCCTCCGCTGTCAACACCCGAACGATTATTGATGATAGCGCTATTCCGCACAGTTCCGCCGTTTTCTGTATGCACACCTCCGCCTCGCGCACCTAAGGCCAGGTTTTCGCTAATTACGCAGTTTTCAACAATACCATAAGTATTAAGATGGACTCCTCCTCCGCCCTGCGTTGCCAAATTAGTTAATATTTCACAATTTTGAATTGTACCGCCTTTATATAAATGAACCCCTCCGCCCCAACTGGAAGAATTACTGACAATTACACATTCGGTCAATTTACCGCTGGAATTATATGCCACTCCGCCGCCATTGTGAGAAGATCTGTTGTAACCAATATTACAATAATTAGCGACACCGCCTTTAAAGAGAAAAAGTCCACCGCCATTGTCAAAAGAAATATTTTTATTTATTGAGTTGCTAATAAGAATACCGCTCTCGTTGCAATAAACCCCGCCGCCTAAAGTACTTGCTAAATTGTATATAATTATACAATTCTTAACAGTTCCATTTTTATTAAAATAAACCCCTCCTCCTTTACTCACACCCCCACAATTTCTTATAGTAAGCCCTTCAATTACTGCATCGGCATGGTCGACATAAAATCCACGGTTGGTTATAGAAGGGAATTGTCCCACAAAAAATGTTGATTCCGCACCATTGACGCTGCGAACAGTTATTCTTTTGTTTACAACAATCTGTTCACTCAAAAAATATTTGTTATTTGTTATAAGTACCGTATCAGCTAATTCAGCAACATCGATGGCAGCCTGTAGATTTGTCGCAGCACCGTGCCAATTAGTAAATGGAGAAATATGCGCGCCGAATAGTGAGACATACCGTGTTGCCAGATCACATCCATAACCGGTTAACAGCACATTCACATCCCCGCCGCCTGTTAAAGTCACAGTATTGCTGAAAACTCCCTTTACCGTCGGGGTAAAACTGAATATAAGATTGGTATTGGCGCCTTCGTCAATTGCGTAGGGGCTGCCGGAAGCAACACTGAAAGGTGCAAGAACGCCGGCAACACCACCTGTCAGTTCGCCGACTCCGACGTTTTCAACTGAAACTGTGACTGTACCCTCAGTAAAAAGTTCGTATACATCAAAGTCAAGAACCGTTGCACTCACGCGAATAACCGCCGAAGTAGGAATTTTATATTCGTATGCGCCGATATCCACGCGTCCGTACATAATTCGTGGGACTCCTGCAAAATCCGTTGCACCTGTCATCCATGGCTGGTTGACTCCGGAATTGAAGCAGGGCGAGTTTGTCAAAAGACGGTAATCTCCTGCATCCACCTGTATGAATTCAGGCGCATTAGATATATTGCCTGCTCCGGCTATCAAAGGAGTTGTGCATGTGTATGAACATGTTGCATTCGTAGTTAGCCTGCAGTCAGGCTGGTCCGGCGCTTCATTGAAGTAGGAAATTGTATTTAAAACTATACCACCGCCCGAGTATATCCCACCGGCAGAAATTGCTGAATTCGCAATAACGGTGCAGCTCTCCACATCACCCGCGTATTTTGTATACACGCCCCCGCCGTGTAATGAAGCAGAATTATTTCTGACAACAGAATTCCGCAGCAAACCTCCGGCAAACAAACGAACGCCACCGCCAAAAATAGCTGTGTTGCTGACAATAGTGCAATTTCTCACTTCACCTGCGTGAAAAAAGTTCACGCCGCCGCCGTCATTCGCGTGGTTTCCGCTTATCCAACAATAAAGTGCAGTTCCGCCTTCTTCAAAGAATAATCCTCCACCACTCGATGCCAAATTCCCGAAGACTGTATTGCTCACAAACAATCCGGCATTATAGGCATAACCTCCTCCGCCGCTAACCGCACTATTGTCTGTTATAACACATTTCTGGACAGTGCCGCCCAATGGACCAATACGCACACCACCGCCTTTGTTGTTCCAGGCTTTTCCTTTTGTAATTGTAAAACCTTCAAGAACCGCGTCAGCATGATTTATATAAAAACACCGGTTTGTTGTTATTGGGGAATTGCCGTCAACAACAGTTTCTGAAGTCCCGTTTAAAGCCGTAACTTTAACGCCTTTACTTATACTAATACTCGATGAGATAATGTATGTACCGTTAGTAACCAGAACAACATCTCCATTATTTGCTTCATCTACCGCGGCTTGGATATTCGTTGCAGCGGTCGTCCAATTTGTGTATGGAGGTGTATGTGTTCCTTTAGACCATACATAATTAGTCAATGCGGAAATATTAAGTGATAAAACAGTTAATAACATTATAGATGTATAATAAAAACGATGTGAAAAAGTAAAAATATTCACGGCTTTCTCTTTTGTTGGTTTAAATTTGTGACAGTTGGGAAAATTATTTTTAAGCATTTTTTAATCCAGATTATTATCTACCCAAATATGCTTTGGTTAATATTATAGTATAATTATCCGGTAAATACAACTATTTATTAAATTCTTTTACAGCGTCAATCATTGCAACAATATTTTCTACTGGTGTTTTTGCCTGGACGTTGTGAATGGCGTCAAAAACAAACCCACCGTTTTTAGAGAAAATTTCACAACGCTTAAGAACTTCTTCGCGTACTTCTTCAGGTTTCCCAAAAGGCAACGTCTTTTGAGTGTCAACTCCACCGCCCCCGAAAGTTAATCTGTCGCCGTATTTGTCTTTCAGCGTTTGCGGATCCATTCCTGTCGCGGAACATTGAGCGGGGTTGATGATATCAAATCCTGAAGAAATAAAACTTTCCATAAAAGTTTCTACCGCGCCGCAGGAATGTTTGAAGGTTTTCCATTCTGTGTTTTCGTGAATCCACTTGTTCATTTTTTTATAGTAAGGCGCGTAAAGTTCTTCGTAAGCTTCGTTAGAACAAAACGTAGAAATTTGTGTTCCGAAATCGGTGCCGCAGATAAACAATGCTTCAATATTATTTCCAATAACACCGTAAATTCTTTTCAGATTTTCAATGGCTATTTCAGTTTGCTTTGTAAACACAGCATGCATATAATCTTTTCGCATGATTGTTGAAATGTACCATTCCTGAATATCACGAATCCCTTTTGGATGTTTCATGAATGGCGCGGGAA
>JAUVKG010000282.1 GCA_030596365.1 Chlamydiota bacterium
AGCGATAAATCTTTTCTTTTATTAATTACCTTCACTTTTTTTCTCGGGTACTGCGTTAACCGGCTATAGTTTTACCGGCTTTCTGTCTTACATATTCGTCAACATATCTAATACCTTTTCCCTTGTAAGGTTCCGGTGGATAGAAGGAACGTATTTTAGCTGCTACTGCACCAACAATTTCTTTTGAAATTCCTGCTACCGATAGTTTAGTATTTGCTTCCACTGTAACAGTAATTTCTTCCGGGATGGTAAAAATTACATCATGTGATTTACCAATACTAAGAACTAAATCTTTACCTGTTATTTTTGCTCTGTAACCAACACCTCTGATTTCGAGTTTCTTTTCGAAACCTTTACTTGTGCCGATTACATAATTATTAAGAATACTTCTAACCGTACCATGCAATTGACGCACTGTTTTTAAATCAGAGAGTCTTTTTACGATAATAGAATTATTCTCTACTTCTACTGTAATCCCATTAGGGATTTTAAATTCTAATTGTCCTTTGGGACCCTTAACTGTAACAACTCCACTGCTGTTAGCTAAAGTTACTCCGTCGGGCATTTGTATTAATGTTTCACCAATTCGAGACACGATGTGCTCCTATAATAAATGTTTACCAGATTTCTGCTATAACTTCGCCACCCACATTTTTCTTGCGAGCTTCACGTCCGGTCATGACGCCTTGAGCTGTCGAGAGAACAGATATGCCCAAACCACCTCGTATGCGTTTAATCTCAGAAGCTTTTAAATAAGTTCTTAAGCCTGGTTTGCTTATACGCTTCAAATGTTGAATAACCGGTTTATATTTAAAATATTTAATATATACTCTGATAGTTGAATGCTTTGCATCTTCAACTGCTTGAAATCCATTAATATACCCCTGCTTTTCGAGTACTTTAAGGATCCTTTCCTTCATTAGTGACGTGGGAATGTCAACTGTTCTGTGACCTGCCATACATGCATTACGTATGCGAGTCAGCAAATCTGCTATTGGGTCAGTCATGGACATATTATACGTGCTCCAAATTTTCTGTTTTTAATTTTATAACAATTACTACCAACTTGATTTAGTAACGCCCGGTATCATACCACTGCTTGCAAGTTCACGGAAACAAATTCTACATAAATGAAACTTGCGCATATACCCGCGTGCTCTTCCGCATCTTTGGCATCTGTTATATTGTCTTACGCCGAATTTAGCGGTTCTTCTTTGTTTTTGTATCAGACCTGTTTTAGCCACTTACTTACCTCTTTTAATACTATTTAGTGAAAGGCATACCGAACTCGCGCAAAAGCGCTTTTCCGGCGTCATCGTTAACTGCAGTAGTAACAATAGTAATGTTCATGCCTTGTGTACGTTTTACTTTATCAGGATTTACTTCAGGGAAAATTAACTGATCGTCAATTCCCATCGAATAATTCCCATTACCATCAAATGAGTTTGCCGGAACTCCGCGAAAATCCCTGATTCGTGGTAAACCAATGCAAATTAATCTTTCGAGAAATTCATACATACGGGTACTTCTGAGAGTTACTTTGCAGCCAATCTGCACACCTTCACGCAATTTAAAGTTAGAAACTGATCTTTTAGCTTTAATAAGAAGAGGTTTCTGACCTGTTATTACTGAAAGCTCATTCGCAGCATCCTGCAGAATGGCATTATCTTTAATTGCTTCACCAACGCCCATACTAACAACTATTTTAGTAACTTTAGGCACCTGGTTAACGTTATTGTAATTTAACTCTTTCTTGAGTTTATCAACCATTGTTTCCAGATACATCTGGTAAAATCTTGGAATATCTTTTTTCTTTTTTTCGGTCATTATTCAACCTGATTTGTTTCTTAATTCTATTATCTATTCGCCGGAGCTGATTACTTTTACGTTTGAGATGTGCATTGATGCTTCCTTCTCAATAATTCCGCCTTTTTGTACTTTTTTGTTAGGTTTAACATGACGTTTTACCAGGTTAACACCTTCAACATACACGCGGTCGGTTTTTGTTATTATAGAAATAACTTTGCCTTCCTTACCTTTATCTTTACCTGTAATGACCTTTATGAGGTCCCCTTTTTTTAGTTTCATTATTGCTCCATACTTATACTTTTTTATTAAACCACTTCCGGAGCGAGAGAAATAATTTTCATGAAATTTTTCTCACGCAATTCCCTTGCAACAGGACCGAATATTCGCGTTCCACGCGGGTTCAATTGGGCATCGATAATTACGACAGAATTACTGTCAAATCTTAATTTACTGCCGTCTTTTCTTGATATCTTGGCTTTCGTTCTTACTATAACGGCACGAACCACTTCGCCTTTTTTCACGTTGCTGTCCGGCTGCGCAGCTTTGACTGTCCCCACAATCACATCACCGATATGAGCGTATCGTCTGCGAGTGCCGCCGAGAACTTTGATGCACATTAATTCTTTGGCACCTGAATTATCAGCAACTGTAACTCTTGTTTGCATCTGTATCATTTCGGGAAATACTCCTTGAAATTAATCACTAAGCAGTTAAGCCTTTTTACCTTCAACTACACTCTGAAGGCGCCAGCGTTTTGTCTTGCTGAGCGGACGGCATTCAATAATATTTACAATATCACCAATTCGCGCAAGATTTTTTTCATCATGAACGTGGTATTTCTTATTAATTTTAATAAGTTTGCGATAAAGAGGATGTTTTGCCACTCTGGTTACTTTTACAACGATTGTTTTATCCGCTGCATCACTGACAACAACACCGCTTCTTTTTTTGCGATGTGAGACTTTCGCTTCCATCACTTACTTTCCTCTGTTTGCGGGCTTACTTGTGTTTTATTTGTAGTTCTTTCGTTCAAAACTGTAAGAACTATAGCAAGTTCACGTCGCGTTAATTTAATTTCGTGTGTCTTATCAAGCTGTTTAAGACTGTCTTTTGTTCTCAACTTAAAGATTTCAGCCCTCAGTCGTTGTACTTCAGCTTCAAGTTGACTATCATCAAGATTTCTTATTTCCTGTGCCTTTCTCATTATACAATATGTCCTGTTTTTAGATAGTGTGCCGCGTCACAAATCGTGAGCGGAATGGCAGTTTTGCCGAAGCGAGACATAAAGCCTCTTTTGCTAAACCTTCTGTTACGCCTTCAATCTCAAACATCATTCTTCCCGGTTTAATAACCGCAACCCAGAATTCAGGCGCTCCTTTTCCTTTTCCCTGTCGCGTTTCAAGCGGCTTCTTCGATACGGGTTTATCAGGAAATATTCTGATCCATACTTTGCCGCGTCTCTTCATGTGCCGTGTCATTGCTACACGAGCTGCTTCAATCTGTTTCCCTGTCATCCAGCCGCGGTCAAGACATTGTAATCCATATTCTCCGAATTGTACATCTGTTCCGCCTTTAGCGTTGCCCTTTCTTGAGCCGCGCTGCTGCTTTCTATGTTTTACTCTTTTAGGTTGTAAAGGCATTTTATTTTACCTGATTCTTTAAATTATTTTTTTGTATTTCTTGCACTCGATCTTCCCCTTCCACCAGCTCTTCCTCCCGGTCGCCTTTTAGAATCAGGACGTTGCGGTGGTGCCGGTCTTTCGCCAATGCGCTCGCTGCGGCAAATCCATACTTTACATCCGATTGCGCCATAAGTTGTTCGTGCTTCAGCAAATCCGTAATCAACATCTGCACGAATTGTATGCAGCGGAACTTTTCCAATGCGGATAGATTCCGCGCGACTCAATTCCGCGCCGCCTAGGCGACCGCTAACTTTGATTCTAACACCTATGGCATTAAAATTCATAACCGTTTGTGCGGAACGTTTCAACACTCTTTTAAAACTTGCGCGTTTCTCAAGCTGCTGCGCTATAGCTTCCGCTACGAGCTGAGCTTCGAGTTCCGGTGGCTTTACTTCCTGAATTTCAACAAAGACCTCGGATTTCGTCATCTTTTCAAGTTCTTTCTTGAACTCATCTATCGCACCACCCTGACGCCCAATAACAAGTCCCGGACGTGCTGTGAAGATAGTCACACGAAGAGCTGTAGTTATTCGTTCAATTTTCACTTTTGCAACACCTGAAAAATAGAGGCGTTTTTTTACGAAATCACGTATTTTAAGGTCTTCAATCAGTTGCTCGCCAAATTTACTTTTTGGGGCATACCATTTTGACTGCCAATCTTTTGTCAGTCCTATACGAAAACTTATTGGATTTACCTTTTGACCCATAAGGGGGTTCACTCCGCGTTAAAGTTAATTCTCTTTGTTAATATTTTAGTTTCTAAATTATTACAAGAGTCGGAAATTATATCAAAAAAGATATTAAATTACAAGTCCCTTTTTTTATTTCTCACCTACAACTATCGAAAGATGTGCCGTACGTTTAATTATCGACATCGCACGCCCTCTG
>JAUVKG010000358.1 GCA_030596365.1 Chlamydiota bacterium
AAAGTTCATAGTTCGTAGTTGGTTGATTCTATAATTTTGAAATACTCTTTCAGAGCGTAAATATTTTTTATCCTATTATACTCTCAATTCTGTACCATAAATTGAAATTCTATAAAATTTCAATTTAAAACGATAAAATTGTTATTGATGTTCCATTCAGGGATAATTTTTCTCCCTCGCCAAGTTCCCATTCAAGACTCGTGCTGTAAATAAGAGGATTAACTGCCGTAGAAACTTTTTTACCATCCCCTAAAACAACCTCTATCTGCATGTCACGAATCTTATATGCATCTCCGGTTTTATCCTTAAGCGAAATCTTATTGTCAAGCTTTAATCCCTTTAATACTTCTGAAGGAATCTCTATCTCACACTCTTTCCACTTGGAAAGAGGGGGCGGATTCGTTGGAATTATACCAATATATTTTCCATTCACATAAATGTTTTTCTCCGCGTATTTTCCGCCATTCACATCAAACCGTTTAAGCTTTAAAAATGCGTTCGTTATTTGACCAAGTTGTTCCGGTTTTAGCGCGCGATACCCTCTCAGCAAAGAGCTTGCAATGCTTAAAGTTGCTTTATCATCAATTATTTTGCGACTATGTTCCAATAAATTCTGTAACACAGGAAATGGTTTGTCATAAATATTTCCCGGCAATAAAGTGTCGTGTTTTATTTTTATCCGGTGAGTTCTTAATTTAGAACTTGAAACAAGAAAAACCTGCACTGCCACATCGGCAATTTTCCGGTCAATCCCCTGAAATCCAATTCTTATCTCATTCGTGCCGGTTACGCAATTAAGCTTTATCATCCTCCATCCCTCGCCGACAAGAGTTGAATTCGCTGTTCCATTTCCGTTGATCGTAGTTAACGGCGCCGCTTTTTCAGCCCCATTAACTATCATAATAATTTCCGCGTTAATTTTTCTGGGAACTACTGCTGTGCAAATAAACACACCTGCATCGGTTAATTTTGAAGATAAAATTTTAACTTCTTTTTTATTTTCAAACGAACTATCAGGAATCGTTATTTCCCATTTTTTATTATTAACTTTTTCACAAATTATTCCATCGCCGGAAATTGATTCAATCTTCACAGGCGAAATTACTGGAAAATTTCGCGTACCATATAAAACAGAAACATCATATTCAGTATCGCCTTTATCACTCTTTATTAACTTTGCACGCACACCTTTAATCATCGGCACCTTTATTTCACTCTCAGGATAACTCATAACCTGAACCACACTGTTTGCCGGAACAAGAAAACTATCTAATTCATTATCTGGCAAAAATTTATGATATGGATAAACAACTTCACAAATTCCATTTGTCATTCCTAAAACTCTTAATGAAATATTCGTTTCCAAAAAAGAAGGATTTCTTAAACTAATATATGATTTATTCCCGGCTCTTCCCTGAAAACCAAATAATTCTCCCTTCAGCGGATTCCCAAGAATAAAATGCGAATCAGCCATGCAATCATCAAGACTTTTTGCCCAGCGTAATCCCCGGGCTATCATTTCCCACCTTTTCTCCGGAATAAGTTCCGGTGAAATATAAAACTCGCGCATCAATGTCCCGCGCCCAAGATAATTCATCAAATGATTGCTCCAACTAATATCATCTTCTTTTGTCATACTGAATACATTATGCCGTGCATCAACTATTCCGTGCGTCATCAATGCTGAAAGAGGAAAAACTTTCCCTTCCTCTACAAGCATTTTGTATAGCGCACCATCGCGATAATTCATTTCAAACTCACTGCCGCGTAATGCGGGAATCTTTTTGTTCGCGTCATGATCTTTTCCTCCCATCCAGGTGGTATCACAGTATGGAAGCCACCACGGACTTGGCCAAAGGCCGCTTGTAACCGCAAGAAATAAATCCGGATCTATTTTTTCTTCATATTTTAAAACAGAAAGCAAAGCATTAACATTCGCTTCTGAACTTTGATCAGGTGAAATAAAATGTCCATGCCCACCTCGACCACAAACGAAATAATTAAAATCATGTTTGAAATAAGATACTTTCTCCTTTTCTATAAGTTCTTTTAATCGCTTTCGCAACGCTTTATTATATCGTTCGGTAGATAAACAGAAAAAACTCGTAAACGCAGCTTTGAATCCCTTCTTTTCTCCCCATTTTGTATCAAGATTACATCCCGGAAGTGAAACCCATAATCCCAACTTACTCCTTTGTTCTACAATCTTCTTACACACACCCTCAAGTCCATGCGGCAATCTATCTTTTCTGTAACCCCAAACCGATTTTTTTTCCTGCCAACCATCATCAATAACAAAAACATCAAACATATAATCATAAGGCGATAAATTTTCGTTTAGTTGTTCTACAGTTTTATTAATGTTTTTCTCAGTAAGTTCATCTTCGCGCATGTGGCACCAGGTATTAAATAAACTTACTGATTTTACCGGTCGGCGAATTGTTTTCACATATTTATCCATAACCGTCCTAATCTTTCCAACCGGCGAAGCTCCTAAAACCAATGTTTGTAAATCAAATACATCCTTTCCAAATTTATTCCCGGGAAATTGCCGCAAAATCACTTCACTATTATTTTGAAAACTTTTTGAGTATGGATGTTCAAGACCGACAAACCAACTCTTATTTATAAAAACAGGCTGACCTTTCCCTCCAAGTTCTGTTTCACCACAGTTTTTCCATCTTATCTGATCACAAGTATCAATAGCAAGCTGCTCTTTCGACAAAGATTTTAAAGAAATTTTTCTCCTTGTCCACGGCTCATTTTGTTTGGCAAAAAAAACTAACCTTATTTCGCAGTTCAATTCCGGCTGTATCAAAACAAAGGTCGTTGAATCAAAATCGCGAATAAGCCATGCCGCTCTGCAAAATTCCGGCGTCACTACAACACCGTCTCGAATCATATAAGGCGGATACTTGTCCCCTGGCTTCTTATTTTCAGGCGACCAGCCAATAGAACTCGCATTACCAATCCGCATAATAAAATCATCGCCGTTAACTTTCAGAATTTCACCGGTGACTTTATTCTTCAGATAAGCAGTTCTTAAAACGCTGTTGCTCACTACAAGCCGCCATTCAATCTTATCATTGCCAACCGTGTATTCACCATCCGTTAGCGGCGAGTAACGCCACCAGATAAAAACCATTGCACCGAGTACAACAATTCCAATTATTAAAAATATCTTTTTTATAATATTATTTCTATTCATATCTCTTAATATGTGATGACATTTGCCTTGTTAAAATAGCAGTAGTAAATAATACCAAACACACAATTAATAATTGAGTTGAAATGATTGCTGCACCAAATAAAATAGTCGTTATCCAATGCGGAAAAGCATACTGGGGAACGAAAATATGCATGACGAAAGAAACCAAAACTAAAATAATACTTAGCAACATTGAAATACATGCAATCTTTGCCACTATTAAAGAAACTTTGATGAGATGTGGAAATATTGAACGTATGCCATGAACAAATAAACCATGATAACCAACTCTTGAATTGCCGTCTATTCTTTCCAAACGCTTTACAGGT
>JAUVKG010000068.1 GCA_030596365.1 Chlamydiota bacterium
GATATAGTAAACGTTTTTGATGTTTCAACAATAACCGGGGCGAGTAAATTCACATCGACAGTTCCTGTTCCGAGAACAACAAAATCACCATTGGTTTCCCCTGCTTCCTGAAAAGAAAAAAGTGTTGGAGATCCGGTTCCGCCTGTGGAAGTAATGGTTAAACTTTCAATTCTAAGCAGAGAACCTTCCTCAGCTGTTACCGTAAAATTTAATGGAGCTGTGTCCTCGTCTGTTGGAACTATTCCCCAGGCAGTCTCCACGTTCTGCGTCGATCGTTTTAAAAATATAACTTCGGAACCTGAGTTACCACCATATCCGAAACCATCATAGGGTTCCCCGGGAACATTGGCAAATCCTGCAAAATCCAACCGGGTAGTAGTATTGGTACCCAAAGGCGAAAGCCACGCTTCCGGAATTAGTTTAATTGCGCCCATTGCATATTTATACCTTTCATCATATGCGCCTGTTCCGGTATCATTGAATGTATATTCGCCGATAACATTGAGGTTTTCCGGAACGACTTGACCAAGAACAGTTATTTTGTTTATAACATGAAAATAATCATATATAATGGAATTATCATTAGCGTTTGTTGCTTCAAAGAATAACGTAAAAGTTTTTGAAGTATTGACAAGATAAACAGAATTTTCCAATGGAATTACCCCGCCAAAATAGTATTGATAAGAAGAAGCAAGATGCCCAAGTGGAGCATCTGCTTCCTGAAATCTAATATTTATCCCCTTCTTATCATCAGCATTTTTAATCATATTAACATCAATGCCGTCAACTCTGATTTCATCGTTACCGGCAGTTATTGTGAAACTTAACGGCTGTACAGCAGCAGAAGTATTTGTTTTGCCCCAAGCTGTTTCCACACCATTAGTCGCTTTATGAAAAAACATCGTTTTGTAGGTAATCCCGGTATGTACCGCATTACCGAAACCAAGGCCATCGTAAGTGTGGCCGGGGAGATTGTTAAGCCCGGCAAAATCAACGCGTGTGGTTGAATTAGTTTGAAGTCTGGAAAGTTGTATTTCTTCAATTAGTTTGCTTGGCCCCATAGCTGATTCATAGCTGCTTAAATTATCAAAAGTGAACTCACCAAGAATTCCATTTGAAAGAACATATCCAAGGACAGTTATCTCATCAATCATATGATTTGAATTGTAAGCGGCTTTTTCATCATTAGTGGAGTTAGTTGAATTAAAATAGATTGAAAAAGTTTTCGATTCATTTGTGAAAAGAATGGAAGAGTCTAATAAAACATCACCTCCATCCTGAGAATTATAATAATATGATTCAGGTCCCGGCGCTGAACCGGCTTCCTGAAATCTAATGTATAAATCCAGATAATCAAGAGTCATTTTTCTCAATTTAACATTTATTCCGGTGATTTTTAATTTTTCATTACCTGCTGTAACAGTGAAACTTAATGGCTGCACGGCAGATGAAGTATCATTGGTTTTGTCCCAGGCGGATTCAACTCCTTCAGCAGCTCTGTGAATAAATAAGACTTTTGCATCGTAGTTGTTTCCAGGTCCGTAAGCGTCAAATTCATTGGTTATAAATATATTGTATGGTTCAATTGCATCAAGTATGCTGAAATCAACATGAGTTGTTGTATTGGTGTTAAGTATTGATAGATTAACACCTGCAACCACACCGCTTGGGCTCATTGTGTACTCATACCGTTGTTCAATTGTACCGGAACCTGTATTGTCGAAAGTATAATGTCCGATGATATCCGCTTTAGCAACAGAAGAGTTAATAATAAAAGCTGATAATAATAAGAATATTAAAAGTGATTTATTTAAATGATAATTCCTCATTTTAATCTCCATTTTTATTAGAAAATGTTTCATTTTTTCGCCTTTTGATTAATAATATCACAAATCATACAAGATATCAATAACAATCTGTCATGATTCATAAACGATGTGGCAAATATTATTGGAGAATTGGAGAATTGGGGAATTGGGGAATTGAGGAATTGGAGAATTTGAAAATTACTGATTTATGAAATTGTTAAATTACCTAACCAGGGGTTGCTCGAAAAGGGTTCAGCCGCAAAGCGGCGTAAGTAATTAGCCTCGCAGTCCCCCTTTGAAGGGGGTGCCCGATAGGGCGGGGGATGTTATAATGCGAGGAATACGATTAATAAACGTATTCCGTCCGAAAAGGACGGTACATTATATTCGACATGCGACACAAAATGATGGTTATTATCAACCTTTTTCGTTGGTTGTTCCGCCCTTTTCGGGCGGATATGTTTGGTTTTCCGTTCCTGTGGTTGAAACCACAGGCTAATAACTCTTGTCCTTATCGGACAATTGGTTCGCTAACCACTTTTTGAACGTTCTTTAATTAAAAGCCAAACTTGAAAAAATTTAATAGTCTGTTCCAGAAACCTGCTTTCCTGGAATCCCAACTACGTGTGTCTAGAACTACCCCTTCCGGTGTAACAGCCTTCATCGTACAAACATCTCCATCAACTGTAATAAGAGTATAGTGATGTTTGCTTTCGAACACTTTGGAATAAGGATTTTGCTTTTCCGGATCTTTGACCTTATGGCTTGTCCCCACACCGCCTCCACCGGCTATGATCATGGTTACACCGCCATCCGGTTCTGATCGTTCGTAGAAATGGTCATGACCTGCGAACATGGCGGTCGCATTATATTTTTTCAGAAGCGGCATTAATACGTCCTGCCCAAGTTTGATAGTTCTTTCTCTTGGCCGGCCGTCTATAAGTCTGCCGTGCCCTCCTGAAGTCCAGGGAGGATAATGACTGGCAAGAAAAATAAATTTTGCTTTTGAATTAGCGAGAATATTTTCCAGCCATTTTGTTTGAACGCCATCGCTTTCCCAGTCCATTGTTCCATCAATGCCTATTACCAGCACCTGTCCGATTTTCTGCGACCAATTTTTCCCACCTCCCGGTGTTTGGAAAATATTAGTGAATAATGGACAATCTCTCTCATGATTGCCAATTACTCCATAATAAGGAATTGATGAGAAAAATTCTTTTGCCGGACTGAAATGCTGTTCATCCCATTCATAATCATTTAGACCGTACGTTACCATATCACCGACAAAAACTGTGAATGCGGGTTTCTCGGCTGTGATAGCCGCAGCAACTTTGGCCCAGTTTTCAGGATATGACCGGCTGTCACCAACAATTACAAAAGAAAATTTATCGCCGCCTTTCAGTGTTCGCACCGAGAACGGTCCGATCGATGTTTGGAAATCATCTTTGGATGAAAGACGTGTTTTCAGAGAGTACTGATACTGTGTATCTGCTGTCAGATTTTCTACTTTGAAAGAGTGAAGCAATGCCGGTTTAGAAATGTATTCATTACCGTTCACTTCAAGAACAACCTCTGCAGGAATGTTCACGCGACAGGTTACTGTAAACATATTTTCGTCTGCACAGCCAAGAATCGGACCTGTTTGAAAGGTGAGTGCCGCGGGAGTAAGTCCAAACAGCTGAATATTTACATCCTCGGAATTAATTTGTTTTGGAACAAAAGAAGTTTTGGAGGTTTTCTTATCTTTCTGTGCTTTCACATCTACAGTCAATCTTGCTCGAAGTTCATTTGATCCTTTTTTCAACATTGATGCCGGAATACCGGGAATGGTTTTGTAAGTCATTCCTTTCATAGGTTTCGAAATTGGTTTTCCATTTAACGTAAAATCTTTTATATGATTCGGCTTTTCCAATTCCAGCGCTACAAACTTTTCCGGATTTTTAACTTGAAATATTGTTCGGAAAGTGACAACGTTTTTCCCGGATTTATCAAAATTCACAACTTTCTGAAATATGGTAGCTGCATTGTTATCGCGACAAGCAACAGTTCGATCGGCATCAGCAAGAAGGTTTCCGGAACGTGCTTTATCAGCCGCGAAGGCCATTGACGCAGCCATAGTCAAAATCACAATAAAACTGACAGCGATACTTTTTTTAATTTTCATCATATTAATTCCTGTTTAAAGATTATATTTTAGTTAGCGCAACAATCATACCAGAAAGCATATAAGATATCAATAACAATTTGCAAAAAAGTGCCTGAAACTTGCCTAAATGGGCCAAAATGTTTTAATTGCCTGAAAGGCAAATTCAACGTAGCCTGCGGCAACGCCGTAGGTAAAGAATAAAAATAAAATGTACTCTGTAGGAGTACTTCAAATATAGTAAAGCAAGAATTGAAGCACTCCTACAGAGTGCAATCATCGTTTATATTAATACATAGGGTTGCTCTCGCTATCGCGAGTTTAACCCTACGCTACGATGAAATTCCCTTTTAGGGAGTCTTAAAAACACTTTTTAAGGGGCGAGTAAATATTTATTTCAAAATTAAACTGTCACATTCTAAATTTAATTCTTTGAATTAAATTTCCTGATAATAAATAAAAAATTATAAATAGACAGGGTTCTGGAATTACATATCCGTTAACGGCAATATTGTCAAATTGATGAGTTGAATTAAAGTTGCCGCTGTTCAGGTATATTGTGAAAGTTTTTGATGTTCCCGTTTCAATATTGACAGGAGCATTTAAATTCACCACTCCACCGGTTGAGCTGACAAAATCATCACCTCTTGCAGTTCCGGCTTCTTGGAACGCATAAATTGTAGGTGTTCCATTCTGCCCGGGATCAACTGTTATACTTTCAATCCTGACCATAAACCCGGCATCAGCAGATACTGTGAAATGTAACGGCTGCACAGCCGATGATGTGTCACTTTTATCCCATGCTGACTCATAACCGCTTTCCGCCCGATAGAAAAACATTACCTGATCTCCGTAGTTACCGCCAAATCCGTAACCATCATAAGCTGTACCTGGAACATTGTTAAATCCAGCAAAATCCAATTGAGTTGTTGTATTGGTGCCAAGAGTTGAAAGGCCAACTCCGTTTTCCACTGAAGTTGGCGCCATAGCGATCTCATAGCGTTGTTCAAACGTACCGGCGCCGGTATCATTGAATGTATATTTGCCGATTATATCTCCATTCTCGTAATTTAGATTGTAGTTATCGCTAATTGTGGTTGGTGCGCCGATTTCAAGAAAACGGTTTCCCTTCATAAGAATATTCTCGACCCCCTGCATAATAAATCCACCGTAAATATCGTTTAAGATAAGAGAAATATCATGAATCGCTCGTGGAGGTACGTTGTCTGCCGAAGATGTTTTGGGCATACCTGCAAAGACTACCCCATATATAGCATTACCTCGACCACGGCGCAAACGGCAATTATTAATTTTAACGTTACTCGGGAATGCCCCTTCAACTTCCTCACCATAAAACCAGAGTAACGCGGTAATGTCGCAATTATCAAGAGTTACCGGACTCTGCATACGGCAACTCATTTCGATATTGCATCGCCGAAGAATTGTGTCGGGATTTGTTGATATTGGCTGCCAGATCGTATCGCCTACTTTCAAATTAGGGATAGGATGATCGAGTTCTATTTCTAATAGCGGCGCTTGCGGTGGAAAATAAGTGAGATATTCAATTCGAGTGACTACTGATGAACCAAGCAGGCAAAGCGTATCAGGATCAACAGCAGAGGCGATGTCATTAATTGTCCACGGAATTGGATTCAGTGGATATTTTGCCTCGATAATAATATTTGTAGGCGAAAGAATCGTTTTAACTCTACGGGAATGTGTCGATATGTTGAAGGCATCGTCACCCATGGCGGTGAAAACGCAGTCTTCCCATAACAAACTGCTACGGTTTCCTTTGACATGAAATCCATCACGCCAAACCGATAAAAGTCTACCGCTTGCCGGTTTTGGGCGAACGTTTACGCGCTTAAAAGTTAAATTTCCTTCGTTACATAAAATGGTAAATCCGAACCATGGCGCTGACCAGAGTTCGACATCCTCCATCATAACATTTTTATTATTCTCAATTGCGAAACAAGGACCCGGACCATAACGATGAGCAATGCCCGGAACGGGGATACTTATTTGAGTTACTCCCGTATTTATACTGTCAAAATCATTAAAATCTGAGTTTGTATAAACTTTTACTTTTCCAGGTCCACTGCCGAGAACAGTGTTTGTTGTCCAGTAATGGATACTTACACGTCCATATGTCCCTTCATTCCACAGCATTGAAAAAAACGCCTGTTCTCCGTCTTCAAATGTAGGAGTTCCAAGCACACGATCAACATCACCAGTCGGCACATCCACTTCTATCCATCCTTCCGCAGGCGATTTATTTACCACCAAACCATCCACAAAAGGCAATGGTAAAAAGTCAACTTTCAGCCGGTAAATATTGACATCGTGGGAATTAGTTAAATCCAGAAATCGTACATAAGAATCAAGTAAAAATGTGCTTCCACCTCCATCCAGGGAATAATTAGTTACACCATAAAACGGAAATACATACCTTTCCGGCAGATTCTTCACATAAATATTTTGATTTGATGGAAACAACAAAATAACCGGTTCCGTGATAACTTTTGCCGCATCAAGCATCGCCGTAATAGCAGGGCCATCGTCTGTTACTCCATCCGCCACTACCCCGTAATCAACAGCCAGCAGTGTCTGGCCTGAAGCGGCGCAGCACGCTGACAGTGCGTATGCGAGTATTAAGGATTTGAAAATGTTTGGCATATGTTCAGGTGTCAGGTTTAATTCCCCTCTTGAGAGGGGTGCCCGCAGGGCGGGGTGTGTTATTCGATGTTCGCGAAGCGCCCGGAGAATTTCGGGCGATGTTCGCTGCTCGCACTAGGAAGTGTGGCTTACTTCGATGTTCGCGAAGCGCCCAGCTTATGCACATTTGTTTCAGGTATAATTTAATTTTACTTTTTACTTGAGAGTTGAAAATTCGATATTGGAACTTCTCTTTGGTATTATATTATAATATTAAGTCTCAACTTCGAACTACCAATTCTCAATTTTCAAGTTTAAGAAAGTATAATAAATTATACCTGAAAAAAATGTGCGTATGCGGGGTGGTGTTCCTTGTTCTTAAATTAAAAAAGCACCTGATACACATCCATCGGTTCTATCATGTTTTCTTTTCCCCACATCGGTTGTAAGATAACAGCTTGTCCGGAATCGCTTTTAGTTTCATAGCGTCCCGCTTTGATGTATTTCATTTCCGCGTCACGCGGAATATTAATTTCTTCCGGATCAGTTTCCGCATTTTCAAGAACGGAATGAACACCAAGAATCATCGGTCCGTGCCGGAATGAAAAATTCTCTTTCGAGTTGTTAATGCATTCGTTACCGTCGGAAATATAGAATTTCATTTCTGTGTCGAAAATAACTGTATCTCCCGCGTTTAATTTTGTTTTTACACAGGCAAACCCATTTTCAAAAATAGTTGATACTTCCTTATCATTTATTAATACTTTTGAAACAGCTCCTGATGTCCAGATTTCCGGCGCGAAAAATCTCAGTTGTAGTTCGTCTGCCGTATTTTCTTCAATGCTAAAAGTAACTTTTCCGCTGAACGGGTAGTCAGCTTTTTCATTTAACTTTATGATACCGTTAGATAATTTCAGTTCCGCATCACATGTATGATAATAAGGTATCGTTACCGTGTTTTCATTTGTATAAAAAGAGTACATTGCCGCGCGGGAAAGACCGTCACCGCCGCGCATGTTGCAGCACCAGAACACTTCGTATGTCAGTGATTTTGCATGGACAATCGCTTTTTCAGATTCACCCCAACCGGAAATTCCTATAGTTTTTGCCGGTGCTATTTTCACTCCAACACATAGGTCAGTGCCAAATGCACCGTTAGCACGCTGCGCGTGAGCAATGGCATTATAGAGAATATGATGTGCGTCTTGAAGATAAATTTCTTCGTCGGTGATTTCCCAAAGCTCCTGCGCGATTATGAATGAATCAATTACCGCACACGGTTCTGTCCATCGGGGCAAACCGAACCAGTTATAGTTTGCATAATTTTCGGTCCACGCTTTAGTTTTATAAAGGTCAAAAATATTTATTGCCAATTCTAAATAGCGTTGCTTTCCGGTGATTCGGTAATAACGCAGAATTCCGCGTAAACCTGAAAGAGTGGCGTGCGTCTGCATCTGCAATTTTTCGCGCGGAAGCGTTTCATACGAATCGATCATTGTTTCAATCAATAATTTCAAATCCTCCTGTTTGAGAAGTTCGTAAGCAGCGGTAGCACCGTCAAGCGCAATAAACGCGCATCCGCAGTCTGATGTTCCGGAATTTGATTTTTTCTGCAGCGTAATCCAATTCAAATCTTCGTTGTGCGATAAAATCCAATTCGGATCATCGTATCGTGTTGATTCATCAATAGGATAATTCTTGTAATTTTCTGTTTGTGGAATGTAGAGGCCGTTTATTATGCTCTTCAGAATAGATAGAGCTTTGTAAGCCTGTTCCGGTTTGATATTTTTTTTCCAATTGTAATATTCTACAAGCGAGCGAATCATCCAATTATGACCGGACATGGCTTGTTCATGGGTTACTCCGTCATCATAAACCGGTCCGATATAACCTTTTTTGTTCAGGCGTTCCGGAATTTGTTCCAGAATTTCGTCCAAAAATGCCGGTGTGCGATTAGTGGTTTGAGCATGCATTACCAATGCCAGCATAGTACGCCCTTCCCAATCCGCGGGCCACGAGTTTTGATCCATTTCAAAGATAGTTTCAGGCCAGTAAGATTTAGTTTCCAGCCGCGTGAAGTTGAGATTAACCCGCATTGCCAGTTCACCGTAGACTGTCAGCTTATTTAAATCGATAGGTTTCATTATCTTAATTATATATTATTGCGATATAAAATACAAATAATAAAAGCGCCGCGAAACACGGCGCTTTTATCATCAAATTAGTATGTTGTATTGCAAATCCAACCTTATTTCCGGCGTAAAATCATTAATCCAAACGCACCAAATCCAAGCAATCCAATTGTAAATGGTTCTGGAATTACAGCTCCATTAACTTGAATATAGTCAACGCCAACTTGTGCACCATGTACATAACTATTCAAATGTATTGTAAATGCTTTAGATGATCCTGCCGAAATAGAAACAGGACTGTCTAAATCGATAGTACCTATTGCATCACCGCCAAATTCTGCAGAGTCAGTTCCAACAGCTGCGTCTGCTTCCTGGAATCTAAAAATAACCGCAGAGCCACTAGCCCAGGTAGCATGAATAGTAATATTCGAAACTACAATTATACTTGAAGCATCTGCTCCCACTGTAAAATTAAGTGGCTGGACGTCTGTTGATGTGTCAGGTTTATCATAGGCTGTATCAAAGCCGCTTTCTGACCGTTTAAGAAATATAACAGCAGCTCCACCTGCATTACCGAATGAATAACAGTCATAATTTCCACCTGGCATATTATTAAATCCAGCAAAGGTAAGTACAGTTGTCGTGTTGGTAAGAAGTTCTGAAAAAGTCGCTCCGGCTATTACTGAACTTGCACCCATCGCGACCGGCATACGTTCGG
Source organism: Chlamydiota bacterium (assembly GCA_030596365.1). Taxonomy (GTDB): domain Bacteria; phylum Auribacterota; class UBA3054; order UBA3054; family B51-G9; genus B51-G9. Next base: position 9,460 of record JAUVKG010000068.1, read on the forward strand.
CAATTGTACCGGAGCCTGTATCGTTGAAATTATATTCACCGAGTAGGTCCGCACTTACTGCAGAAGCGCCTATGAGCAACGATGTTAAAATAACAAGAAATTGTTTCGTTTTCATTTTTTCTCCTTTCGTTTTAAGTTAAAAATACGCTTAATTTAAGCAGATTATTTCGATCTTCGTTAATATAATATCACAAATAATATGTTATATCAACAACAATCTGTCCTAATTCATAAACGATCTGGCACAAAAATAATTGAATACTTGTTATTAGTTAATTGTTAATTGTTAATAGTTAATCGTTAATCATGGACAGGATGGACACGATGGACAGGATGGACACGATGGACAGGATGGACACGATGGACAAAAT
>JAUVKG010000223.1 GCA_030596365.1 Chlamydiota bacterium
AAGCTCTCGTTAAGGCGCTAAGCTCCCAGCATTCGCCGGGCGCGGCGCAAAGGAAATACCAGTAATGCAATACAAATCAAATATTGCTTTCCGGAAAATAGAATATAAAGTATAGTGTTTATCGGTGGTTTAACTGCTAAATTTTAACCTATGGGACGGTAGTATTTTAAAATCTTAAATATAATTGGTGTCTTAGAGTCTTAGTGGCAAATTTAAAAAACAGAACCATTAATTTTAAATCATTAAATAATAAATGAAAGACAATATCAAGAAACTATTGTTAACGCGGTTAAAGAAAACCAAAGTCCCGCCCATTGAATTTTGGAGACTTTTTGCCTTCAGGAACAATACCGCAACGCTTCCTCCTCACGAAAAGTGGGAGAAGGTGTGGAAAGAATTTATCAAAATTTATCGATCGGACAACGTTACTATTTATTTTTCAGGTTCATCAAAAAAACAATTAAATCTTCCGGCAATAAAAGCTTATTTCAGAGTCGAATGGGATAAATCGCGGCGCACAGGCAGGGAATCGATTTCGGTACTCGAAGAAAATTGGTGGCGGCTTGCAAGTACAATAATGCCGAATATTCGGATACTCCGTCATATTAAGCTACCTGAATCAGGAATGCACCTTGATATTTTCTGGCCTGAAGCAATGGTCGCACTGGAAGTTCAGGGAGAACAACACTGGCGTTCGACAGCTGTGTTTGGCGGTACCGAGAATTTTGCGAAGCGGCAGGAACGTGACGCCCGGAAGCGAAATATTTGCGCACGGTTAGGTATAAAGCTGGTAGAGATTTCCAACTGCACTCCTGTTTTGCGTAGATTAAATGAACTTTCCGGTTTGTTAAGATGAATATATTTGTTTTTCCGACGTCAAATAATTAGTGCCAGGAGAATAATGAAAAAATTCATAAAGTATATTTTTATGCCGTTTTTAGCAGCGTGTCAGCCTGACACTGATAGTGAAAACACACGCCATTGGGATGATGAGCGCGTGCAAATGGTAGATCATCAAATAATCAGACGCGGCATTACAAATCAATGTGTAGTTACGGCTATGCGTATTGTTCCACGGCATAAGTTTGTTCCTCTGGAATATCGCGATTTTTCTTATAATGACCGACCGCTGCCGATTGGTTTCAGCCAGACAATTTCCCAGCCATACATTGTTGCCGCAATGACCGATGCGCTTAATCTATCTCCAAAAGACAAAGTTCTTGAAATCGGCACCGGTTCAGGTTATCAGGCAGCTATACTCGCCCAGCTTGTTTCGAATATTTATTCAATTGAAATAGTTCCTGAATTAGCCGAACGGGCAGAACAAACAATCACACAGCTTGGTTATACGAATATTCATTTCAGATGCGGAGACGGTTATCAGGGATGGCCTGACAAATCCCCTTTTGACGCGATAATAGTCACCTGCGCACCGGATAAAATACCAAAACCTTTAATTGATCAGCTGGCTGATAACGGAAGAATAATAATACCTGTTGGTGGAAGGTACAGTCAGGAACTTGTAAGAGTTACAAAGAAAGGGGGGGAACTTATCCGGGAAAAATTAATGTACGTTATTTTTGTTCCTATGACCGGCGAAGCAATGGAATGATATTATTTTGGATTCGCGCGAGCGCCCCGCGTATGCCGGGGTCGGATTTCGCGCTTTACCCATATTTATTTTCTTTCTATTCTCGAAATTCCCGCCGAAAGACTGCGTGTGTCTTCGCCCATACCAATACTTACCGGTTGAACAGCATAGCCGAAAATAAATTTTAGATTACAGTTGCCGGATTTAAGGGTTAACGCTTTAACATCATATTTTCCCCATGAATTTTCCATCACAAGATTTGTAAGAATAATATTGTTCTGCAAAATAGTCATAGTTTGTGTTTTTCCGGATACAACAAACGGTAACGCATCAATTTGCCATGTTCCTTCATTCTCAAATTTATCTCCAGACCAGTAAACCATCGCCGTTTCCCCGTCAATCCATCTGTAAGTCCGTCCATCCGCCCATTTTTCAGATTTACTCCAGGACTCTCCGAGAAAGAGTTCCGAAGGTTTTTCACCCGGCAGAAGAATATTGTTATATATTTTCCCGATAAACGAGAGTTTAATTTTTGAAAGTCCAAGTGCAAGTAAACGTTCATCACCGCCACGATTAAAGACACATGGCGCGACAGGATTTCCAAAGATCAGGAGCAATTTTCTTTCGCCTTCAGGCGAGTTTAACGGTACATTAAAAGAAACCCCCTGCCAGTCCCCGGCGATTATTTTTGTACCGAGGAATAAATTTCCTAAAAAAGCTGTGATTTTTTGTCCTTTCTTTTTTTCGTCATAATAAGGCAAACAGGATAATGTAATTCGTTTTAATGTTCCCTGATAAGCCGGTAAAATCAGGGAGCTGTATTTCCCTGATGACCATCTGAATTTATGTCTGTTAATTTTCTCTTTATTCCCCCATCCGTATAATGGTTTCCAGATTTCAACCGGCAATTCAATTTCTCCGGTGTCATTTCGTTTTACTGTTTTTCCATTTCCCGGAAGTGAAATATCCCCCGATAAAATCCGCGCGGCATTAAGAGCGTCTTGAATTTGCGCGTGACCCGGCGCGACCGCCAACGCGGTTTTCATTTCGTATTCAACTCTGCGCCAATAACCTGTATAATCGGATTTATTTTTATAAACAGCGAAAACCGCGAATGGTTCAAACGGTATAGTAACCACATCGTTATTTTTCAGATTAAGCGCTGCGACTTCATTTTTTTTATTTCCGGCAAAATAATATATTTTATCACAAGACTTTAATTTTGAAATACAGGAGTTCAAGTTACCGCGTGAGAATTCCGATTTGTAATATCCAAACTCAATCCATCTGCCCCCATCGGCAATAAAAATATTTTTGTCATTTATTTTTCCGGCCAGTTTGGAAATTTGTTTCCAATCTGCTATCCGATTGTATTTAACAAGATTAACAGTTGCCGCGCCGGCAGTTTTAATATAAAGGGTCAGTCCAATAGCAATCAGCATATAACTAACAATCATCGCCGGAATTTTTAATTTCACATTTTTAATTTCCCGTGCCGCCTCAAGAAAAATAAAAATCCCGGCAACAAAAATAATTATAAATCCAGGTGTCGCATGCTGCATATGGCGTGAATCGAAAGGAACTTTATAAAAATTGACAAGCAGCCATTTAGTAAGCGGGAAAGCGAAAATAATCAATAGAACAGTAATAATACCGAGTTGAGTTTTTTTCCAAAGCAAGTAAATAAAGCCAAACAGTAAAATATATTTCAACCAAAAGTTCCATGACAAATTTACAAAATTATGATGAAGTGAAAAATTTAAATTCTCAAGCGATAATTCATTCACAATGCCTTTCCCTGCCTGTAAAATAAATTCATAAAATGTAAATTGTTCAGGTTGTGTACCCATAGCACTCATTGAAAACGTGAGAGCTTTTGTGTAAAACAATTTACCTCCGAACCATCCCACGCTGGCAATAATTAAGATTGCGCCTGCGGCAATAAAGATTTTCTTTAATGTAATATCTTTCCTGAATAAAATTAAAAACGGCAGAACAAACATCAATACTGCCGGAATAACCAAGCCTTCCATTCGTGTAATCACAATTGCGACAGTTGAAATTATGAACAACAAATACCAACCGATTTTTTGTTTGATAGAAATTTCATAAGCAGCCCAACAATTTATCAAAGCAAAAAGAGCGAGAAAACCATACGCGCGGCATAAACAGGTATGCTGAATAAAACACGGACTAATCGCCAGGCAGAACATTGCAACAACCGCCTGCGCGCTTCCCAGTGCACGTTTCATCCATAGGCCGAGGACTGCCACGGTCAAAGCAGACGCAATAAGGTTAGGCAATCTAATAATAAGTTCATTATTCCAATAAGGTTTTAAGGAATAGATAATGTAGTCATTTAGGAATCTCAATTGATTAAAAGAAATTTTTGAAGCATGTGGAACATCAAACCTCATAGTCAGGATTTCATCATACCAGAATCCTTTATTCCGGACATAAAGAATTCTAATTACGAAAGCGAATACCAACAAGAAAGAAAATAGAGATGCAAAAAATATTTTTTGCGATTTTTTTGAAGAGATAATTTGAAACATTTTTATTTAAACAATCAACATTTTTAGTTGGATGTAATCGACAATATTTTTGCGGCTTATTTTAAAATAAAAGTGGTGAGAGTTATCCACCAGATTGAGGGCACTGCGGATAACCGCATTGATGGTTATTTTTTGCGAGGTCGACATAGTCGCCTTAAATGATAACACGAGTCTGATGCCTCGGAACTTGCAACCTGCACCGATATTTGACTCTTTGGCTTAACTCTCACCGTTAATTATTATAACCGATATGGAATTGAATGTCAAATTTGATTTTTGTTATATATTTTTTGTGGACACAATGGACACAATGGACAAGTTGAATGAATTCATCTACTGACACCTGACCTCTGACACCTGACCTCTGACCTCTGACCTCTGACCTCTGACCTCGACCTTTGATTCCTACCACTCCGGTGGGGGTTCGATTTTCATTCTATAAAATTTCCGTTCGGAATCGTTTGTAATTTCCGAAGTGTTTTCCGGAGGAGTAGCATTAATTCCCTGTTCGATCAAATCAAAAGTTGATTGAGGGTTATCAGCTTGCTCAGTAATATAAAAATCATTAGTATAGCTTTTCCATTTTAATTCTAATGAAGAACTGTCAATATTAAATTTCAGTTCCGGAGATTCTATCGGCGCAAAAATCGGAATTATGTGCGCGGAAGTTGTAAGCGAAACAATTTCGTCATAATTGTTGCCGGGAATTCCCGACCAGCCGAGGAAACGATATCCTTTCGCAGGTCTGGCCTGAATTTGAAAAGTAAAATTTTTGTAAATTTTCCCATCATAAATATTTGTAGATAGGGGGGTATTATTAATTCGAACGCTGCCGATATTTTTGTCCGGGACATCCATAAGAAGCTCTGTCAAGTCATTTGTTGACCATTCGAATTTTTCCAGCATATGTTTATAACAATATTGCGGGCGCAGAATTGTGAAGTCACGCAGTATCTGGATATTATTTTTCCAGACAGTAATTGATTGGGGGTCAAAAAGTCCCTGCCATCGTGTGATGTGGATTGGCATTTCCGGTTCAAGTCTTTTCTGAAGTCTGTCTATAATTTTATTTATTCTTTCAGGTTTGAACATACTGCTGAGAAGGATGGCATAATGCTGCACAAATTGCTGTTTAAACGC